>NZ_JBEPAA010000024.1:0-110915 GCF_040298365.1 Kitasatospora sp. NPDC001603 | reverse complement strand
GGGGGGCTCCTGGGGGGCCGCGGCCGCGGGGCGCCCCCTCCCCCCCCCCCCCACGCCGGCCCGGGTCCGGCCGCCCCGGCGGCGCCCGCGCCCCGGTGCTGCGGGTTGCGGGTGCCGCGGGTTCTCCGGCCCCGGTGGGAACCGGTGGTGCTTCGTGGGCGTCGGGGACGAGGTGGCGGGGTGTAGGGGCGGGTCGGCGGGTGGGGGCCGGGCCGCCGCGCCGACGGGCCGTTCGGCGAGGACCATGAGACGTCTGGGAGACTGACCCTGATGACAACTGCGAACACGACCGGCACGGCCACTCTCACCGACGGCGTACGGGCTGAGGCGACCATCGATCTGGCCGCCCTGCGCGGCAACCTCGCCGCGTTGCGCGAGCGCGTCGGCGCCGCCACGGTGATGGCCACGGTCAAGGCGGACGCCTACGGCCACGGCGCGGTCCGCTGTGCCCGCGAGGCGGTCGCCGCAGGCATCGGCTGGCTCGGCACCGCCCTCCCGCAGGAGGCGCTGGCTCTGCGCGCCGCCGGGATCCGCCCCGACCAGGCCCGCATCCTCTGCTGGCTCTGGACGCCGGGCGGCCCCTGGCGCGAGGCGCTGCTCGCCGACATCGACGTCTCCGTCAGCGCCCAGTGGGCGCTGGACGAGCTGCTCGCCGCCGTCCGCGCGACCGGTGTCCCGGCCCGGGTGCACCTGAAGGCCGACACCGGCCTCGGCCGCAACGGCTGCCAGCCGCACGACTGGCCGGAGCTGGTCGGCGCGGCGCGCCGCGCCGAGGCCGAGGGCCTGCTCACGGTGGTCGGCGTCTGGTCGCACTTCGCGGCCGCGGACGAGCCCGGCCACCCCTCCATCCAGGCCCAGCTGGACGCGTTCCGCGAGGCGCTCGCGTACGCGGAGGCGGCCGGGCTGCGCCCCGCGGTGCGGCACCTCGCCAACTCCCCGGCCACCCTGCTGCTCCCGCAATCGCACTACGACCTGGTCCGTACCGGCCTGGCGATGTACGGGCTCTCGCCCGTCCCGGAGGTCGGCTCGCCGGCCGACTTCGGGCTGCGCCCGGTGATGGCGCTGACCGCCCGGCTGGCCCTGGTCAAGCACGTGCCCGGCGGGCACGGCGTCAGTTACGGCCACCACTACACCACGCCCGGCCCGACCACCCTGGGGCTGGTGCCGGTGGGCTACAGCGACGGCATCCCCCGGCACGCCAGCGGCACCGGCCCGGTGCAGATCGCGGGAAAGTGGCGCACGGTGGCCGGTCGGGTGGCGATGGACCAGTTCGTCGTCGACCTCGGCGGCGACACCCCCGCGGTCGGCGACGAGGTGCTGCTGTTCGGCAACGGCGAGCAGGGCGAGCCGACCGCCGAGGACTGGGGCCGGGCCTGCGGCACCATCTCCTACGAGATCGTGACCCGGATCGGCGCCCGGGTGCCGCGCCGCTACCTGGGCGCGACCACCGAGGCCCCGACGGCCGACGTCCCGGCCGCCGAGGGCGTGCCGACCGGGGGCGCGGCGACCGAGGGCGCGAGCGTATGAGCGAGGAGGCCGGCTCCGGTCCGGTCGCGGCGGTGGCCAAGGCGGCCGGTGCGGCCTCCGGGGTGAGCCGGGCCGGTCTGATCGGGATCTCGGTCGGCGTGGTCGCGGCCGGCGCGGCCGCCGGTGTGGCGATCGAGCGGCTGACCGTCGGCCGGGCCACCCGCCGCCGGGCCCGCGCGGAGCTGGACGCCAACGCCCCGTACGGCTCGCTCCGCGGGCGCCCGTGCACGGTGACCGCCGCCGACGGCACCGAGCTGTACGTCGAGCTGGACGGCACCGGCTGGCCCGAGCCCGTCAGCGTCCGGCCCGAGGAGCACGCGGAAGAGCACCCGGAAGAACGCCCGGACGACGAGGTCGTCGCAGCCCCAGGCCCAGGCCCAGCCCCCGGTACCAGTGCCGCCGCCCGCCGCGGCTGGTTCGTCCGCCGCCGGACGGACGGCCCCGGCACCGCTACCGGCTCCGGCGCCGGCACCGGCGACGGACCGGTCGACCGGAGCGGGCTGCCCGGTCTGCTGGGCGGCTCCGGCGCGCTGGTGCGGGCCGGCCGGCGCTCGGGCCTCGGCCCCGCCGCCGCCGTCGGGCGGCGCGAGCCGCTGACCGTGGTCTTCTGCCACGGCTACTGCCTCAACCAGGACAGCTGGCACTTCCAGCGGGCCGCGCTGCGCGAGGGCATGCGCCTGGTCTTCTGGGACCAGCGCAGCCACGGCCGGTCCGAGCGCTCCCGCTCGTTCCTGGCCGGTGAACTCGCGAGCATCGACCAGCTGGGCGGGGACCTCAAGGCGGTGATCGACGCCGTAGCGCCGACCGGCCCGCTGGTCCTGGTCGGCCACTCGATGGGTGGGATGACGGTGATGGCGCTCGCCGACCAGGAGCCGGAGCTGTTCCGGGACCGGGTCGCCGGCGTCGCGCTGATCGGCACGCTGGCGGGGGACTGGGAGGCCGTGACGCTCGGTCTGCCGGCGGTCGGCGCCAAGCTGTTCAAGAAGGTCGCACCCGGGGTCATGAAGCTGCTCGGCCGCCAGGTCGAGCTGGTCGAGGCGACCCGGCGGCTCGGCGCGGACGTCAGCGCCGTCTTCTACCGGAAGTTCTCCTTCGGGGGGAAGGACGTCGACCCGGGCGTGGTGCGGTTCGCCGAACAGTTGCTCGACGCCACGCCGATCGACGTGGTGGCCGAGTTCTACCCGGTGTTCGGCGCGCACGAGAAGACCGCCGCGCTGGCGGCCCTGCGGGGCATCCCCACCCTGGTGCTCGCCGGCACCAAGGACCTGCTGACCCCGCCCGCGCACAGCGAGGCGATGGCCGAGCAGCTGCCCGGGGCCGAGCTGCTCCTGGTGGAGGACGCCGGGCACCTGGTGATGCTGGAGCGCCCGGACCTCGTCGACCAGCGGCTGGTCGCGCTGCTCAAACAGGCGGTCGACTACCGCGGCGCGGCGCCGCTGCCCTCCTCGGTGGGCGAGACGCCGTAGCGGCCCGGGCCACCGGCGCACGCCCGGCCGGGGATGTGGCACCGTAGCGGAGGCGCCCGGCGGTCGGTGCGCCGCAGTACGGATCGAAGGGCTTGAATCGCGCATGGGCTCGCACGCCACTCTCACCGTCGCCACTCCCGAGCGGATGGGCCGACTCGGCCGGGAGCTGGCCGCGCTGCTGCGGCCGGGGGACCTGGTGCTGCTCTCGGGGGAGCTGGGGGCCGGGAAGACCACGCTCACCCGGGGCCTGGGGGAGGGCCTCCAGGTGCGCGGGGCGGTCACCTCGCCGACCTTCGTGATCGCCCGGGTGCACCCGTCGCTGGTCGGCGGCCCGGCGCTGGTGCACGTGGACGCGTACCGGCTGGGCGGGGACCTGGACGAGATGGAGGACCTCGACCTGGACGTCTCGCTGCCGGAGTCGGTGGTCGTGGTCGAGTGGGGCGAGGGCAAGGTCGAACGGCTCGCCGAGAGCCGGCTGGAGGTCCGGATCGAGCGCGCCATCGGCGCCGAGGCGGACGACGACGACCTGGACCCGCGCCGGGTGCTGCTGAACGGGATCGGGTCGCGCTGGACCGGGGTGGAGCTGGCCGCGCTGGCCTGAGCCGACGAGCGCCGGCGGGCACGGACGGCGCCGTCGGCCGACACAAGTGAATACCCACGGGCACGGGCCGACACCGACGGTTGCCGACAGGCTGTCGGCAAAGTGTTGCGGGCGGGGTGCCGGGCGTGATGGGATGGGTGTCGCGGTTAGGTCTGCCTAACTAGGGAGGCGCCATGTCGAGCACCACCCCCGCCCCGGAGCGCGCGCCGCGCGGTACCGGGGCCGGAGAGCCCGTCCGCAGCGTCCAGGGCGCACCGATGCGGGCCCTGCTGGCCGCGTGTGCGGCCGCGGAGGCGGTCTCCACTCCGCCGGAGCGCCGGGAGAGCGCGGCACCGGCCGAACCGGTGGCCGGTACGCCCCGCGCAGCCTGACACTCGACATCCGCCCCGAACCGGGGGCCGCACCCGAGCCGGGCACCGCACCCGAGCCGGATGCCGCCTCGGGCCCGCCGCCCGCCCCGGCGTGCGGGCCGCGCGTCCTCAGGCGATCACGACGACCTTGGTGCCGCTCGGCGCGAAGTCCCAGAGCAGCTGCCCCTCCGCCCGACCGCTGCGGATCCCGCCGGTCTTGGTCTTCGGGTCGGCGGCGGGGGTGGCGCCGTCCACGGCCGCGCTGAAGCCGAACACCACGCCGTTCTGCTGGGCGAAGCGCACCACGTGCTCGATCTGCCGTCCGTCCGTGCCCGTGCTGGTGGCGGCCCGGCTGTACACCGGGTAGCTGCCGGGGGTCGGCTCCACCGATCCCGGGGTGACCGCGAAGGAGGCCACCACCTGCGGGTTCTTCTTGGGGTCGACCAGCCAGACGTAGTGGCTGCCGGCCGAGTAGACGACCCGCAGACCGGCCCCCGAGGTGGTCGGGAGCGCGGGGACGGTCGGGGTGGCCGAGGCGGTCGGGGTGGCCGACGCGGACGGCCCGCCGGACGAGGCGGTGGTGCTCGCGGTCGGCCCGGTGGCGCCTGCGCGGTCCTGTGCGCCGTTGGCCTGGAAGGCCAGCAGGCTCACCACCGCCAGGGCCCCCAGGGTCAGCCCCGTGACCACCACTCCAGGACCCATCTTCGCCACGTGTCGCTCCCACCGCCGTCCCAAAACCCGTCTGCCCCATCGTGCCAGGTCCGCTCGTTCCCGCCCGCACCCCGTAGGACGTGTGTTCCGAACCAGGACGCCTTGTCGATCGGGCGGACCAGGACCGGAGGCGGTCCACGGCTCCGACCGGTCTAACCTTGACCCGTGCTGCTGCTCGCGTTCGACACCGCTACCCCTGCCGTCACCGCCGCCGTCCACGACGGCACGGCCGTCCTCGCCGAGACCGACCAGGTCGACGCCAGGCGCCACGGTGAACTGCTCCTCCCCGCCATCGACCGGGTGCTGCGGGAGGCCGGTGTCGACAAGCACCGGCTGACCGGCATCGCGGTGGGCGTCGGCCCCGGCCCCTACACGGGCCTGCGGGTCGGCCTGGTGACCGCCGCCGCGCTCGGCCACGCGCTGGGCGTCCCGGTGCACGGCGTCTGCACCCTGGACGCGATCGCCCACCGGGCGCGCGCCGAGGGCCTCGCCGGGCAGCCGTTCACGGTGGCCACCGACGCGCGCCGCAAGGAGGTCTACTGGGCCTCGTACGACGCGGACGGCCGGCGCACCGAGGGCCCCGCCGTGGACCGCCCGGCCGAGCTGACGCCGCGGCCGCGGGCCGTCGGCGCCGGTGCGCTGCTGTACCCGGAGGCCTTCCCCGGCGCGCACGGGCCCGAGCACGTCTCGGCGGGCGCGCTGGCCGACTTCGCCGCCGCCGAGCTGGCCGCCGGGCGGGAGCTGCTGCCCAACGTGCCGCTCTACCTGCGCCGCCCGGACGCCCAGGTGCCCGCCGGCTACAAGGCGGTGCTCCCGGCGTGACCGGCCCGAACGGCGCGCACGGCCCGACCAGCCCGACCAGCCCGAACGGCGCGCACGGCCCCGACGGACCGGGCCACGGCACCGCGCTGCGCCCGATGCGCTGGTGGGACATCGCACCGGTGATGGAGCTGGAGCTGGCGCTCTTCCCCGAGGACGCCTGGTCGACCGGGATGTACTGGTCCGAGCTGGCCGAGGCCCATCGCGGCGGCACCCGCCACTACACCGTGGCCACCACCCCGGACGGCGCGATCGTCGGCTACGCCGGGCTGATGGCGGTGGCCGGCGAGGGCGATGTGCAGACCATCGCCGTCGACACGCGGCACCAGGGCACCGGCCTCGGCGCGCTGCTGCTCACCGACCTGATCCGGGAGGCCGCCCGGCGCGACTGCGCGGAGCTGCTGCTGGAGGTGCGGGTGGACAACCCGCGCGCCCAGCGGCTCTACGAGCGCTTCGGCTTCGAACCCGTCGGCATCCGGCGCAACTACTACCAGCCGGCCGGCATCGACGCGCTGGTGATGCGCCTCGACCACCCCAGTACTGACCCGAAGGACCTGAAGGAAGACCGCCATGGCTGACGAACCGCTCGTCCTCGGTATCGAGACCTCCTGCGACGAGACCGGCGTCGGCATCGTGCGCGGCACCACCCTGCTCGCCGACGCGGTGGCCTCCAGCGTCAACGACCACGCCCGGTTCGGCGGTGTGGTGCCCGAGATCGCCAGCCGCGCGCACCTGGAGGCGATGGTCCCGACCATCCAGCGCGCCCTGGACACCGCCGGCATCAAGGCGAGCGACCTCGACGGCATCGCCGTCACGGCGGGCCCCGGCCTGGCGGGTGCGCTGCTCGTCGGCGTGAGCGCCGCCAAGGCCTACGCCTGGGCGCTGGACAAGCCGCTCTACGGGGTCAACCACCTGGCCTCGCACATCTGCGTGGACCAGCTGGAGCACGGCCGCCTGCCCTCGCCGACGATGGCCCTACTGGTCTCCGGCGGGCACTCCTCGCTGCTGCTCAGCGAGGACATCACCCGTGACGTCCGCCCGCTCGGCGCGACCATCGACGACGCGGCCGGCGAGGCCTTCGACAAGGTCGCCCGGGTGCTCGGCCTCGGCTTCCCCGGCGGTCCGGTGGTCGACCGCACCGCCCGTGAGGGCGACCCCGAGGCGATCGCCTTCCCCCGGGGCCTGAGCGGCCCGAAGGACCCGGCGTACGACTTCTCGTTCTCCGGCCTGAAGACCGCCGTCGCCCGCTGGGTGGAGGCCAAGCGCCGGGCCGGCGAGGAGGTGCCGATCGCGGACGTCGCGGCCTCGTTCCAGGAGGCGGTGACCGATGTGCTGACCCGCAAGGCGGTCAAGGCCTGCAAGGAGAACGGCGTCGACCACCTGATGATCGGCGGCGGCGTGGCGGCCAACTCCCGGCTGCGCGAGATGGCCCAGCAGCGCTGCGACAAGGCGGGCATCCGGCTGCGGGTGCCGCGTCCGGGCCTGTGCACCGACAACGGGGCGATGGTCGCCGCGCTGGGGTCCGAGATGGTCTGGCGCGACCGCGCGCCCTCGTCCTTCGACCTGTCGGCCGACTCCTCGCTGCCCGTCACCGAGGTGCACGTCCCGCACACGGACGTGCACGGCCAGGCGTACCAGGCGCTGGGCGGCGGTCGGTGACCACCACCGCCGCGATGTGGGAAGCGCGGGCCGCCGACGGCCGCGGGGCCGAGCTGTCGGCCTGGGTCCGCGAGGTCGCGCTGCCCGCGCTGCGCGGCTCGGCCGGTCTGGTCCGCGCCGAGCTGTTCGGTGCGCCGGGCGACCGGGTGCTGCTGATCACCTGGTGGACGGCGGAGCCGGTGCCCGTCCCCGAGCCGCCCGCCGCACTGACCGGCCGCCCGGTGCACCGCTGGTCCTTCGTCAGCGAGCACCTGGAGTCCAGCGAGCACCCGGAGACCGGGGCGAACCCGGCGTCCGGGGCGGACCCGGAGTAGCGAGCTGCCGGGCCTGTCCGGGAACCGAACGGCCGGCCACTACCGTGCATAGCTGAGAGCATGCTGGACGGTAGCTGGGAGCGCGGCGCGGTGGAGCGGTACGGGCGGGGCAGGACGAGGACGTACGCGGTGGGGGCGCTGGCCCTGCTGGCCGCCGCCACCGGCTGTGGCAGCGGCGGCACGGGCGCCGGGCCCGCGGCGACCGCCGCGACGACGCCGGCGGCCGGGCAGCGGCCGTCCGCCGCGACGACGCCGACGCCCACGGCGACACCCGCCGCGGTGCCCGCCGCCGGGGACGCGGCGGCCTGGGCGAAGTGGCACCTCACGCCGCTGCCGCCCGCCCCGCCGGCGCCGGCCGACAAGCCGGTCAAGCTCGAACGGACCGGCCCCGTGCCGGTGTTCAGTGAGGTGAAGACCACCGACAAGGTCGTCTTCGTCACCATCGACGACGGCGCCGAGAAGGACCCGAAGTTCGTCGAGATGCTGACCGACCTCAAGGTGCCGGTCTCGATGTTCCTGACCCGGGACATCGTCAAGGACAACTACGGCTACTTCAAGCCGCTCCAGGCGCTCGGCAACCACATCCACAACCACACCGTCGACCACGCCCAGATGAGCAAGGTCGCGCCGGAGAAGCAGAAGTCCGAGATCTGCGACGCCCAGTCCGCGCTGACCCAGCAGTACGGCACCGCGCCGCTGTTGTTCCGCCCGCCGTACGGGGACGGCGCCAACACCCCGGCGCTGAACACCTCGGTGCAGCAGTGCGGGCCGCGCGCGATCGTGCTCTGGCGCGAGTCGATGCAGATCCACGACATGCAGTACCAGGCGGCGGACAAGAAGCTCCGGCCCGGCGACATCGTCCTCGCCCACTTCCGGGGGCCCAAGGACCTCAAGGGCGAGACGATGACGCAGATGTTCGGGGAGCTGCTGGCCCGCATCCAGGAGCAGGGTTTCGCGGTGGCCCGGCTGGAGGACTACATCCGGCCGCCCGCCGGCTGACCGGGAGTCCGCCTACGGGAGCGCCACCGGCCGGCCGAGCATCATCAGCGGGCCCTGGTCGGTGCGGCAGAGGATCACGGTGACGCTGTTCGGCCCGCTCGGCTTCAGCTGGCGGCGCAGCTCCTCCGGGGTGATCGCCATCCCCCGCTTCTTGATCACCACGGTGCCGACGGCCCGCTCGCGCAGCAGCGCCTTCAGCTTCTTGATGTGGAACGGCAGCACGTCGGTCAGCTCGAAGGCGTGCGCGTACGGGGTGGCGACCAGCCGGTCCGAGGTGAGGTAGGCGATCTTCGGGTCGATCAGCCGGCCGTGCACCCGCTCGGCCACCTCGGCGACCAGGTGGGCCCGGATCACCGCGCCGTCCGGCTCGTAGAGGTAGCGGCCGACCGGTCCGGCCGGCGGGTCGGGCAGGTCGCCGCCGGTCAGCGAGTCGCCGTGCGGCAGCAGGGTGGCGCGGTGCGGGCGGTCGGCCCCGGTGCCGAACCAGAGCACCGCCTCCTTGACGTCGCCGTGGTCGGAGACCCACTCGGCCTCCGCGTCACCCGGCACGGCCGTGTGCGGGATGCCGGGGGCCACCTTGAGCGCGCCGATCGGGGTGCGCCGGCCGGCCTCGATCGCCCAGGACAGCGGCGGGGCGTACGCCTCGGGGTCGAACACCCGGCCGCGCGAGGTGCGGCGGGCCGGGTCGGTGAAGACCGCGTCGTAGCCGGTGACGTCGACGTCGGCGACGTCCGCGCAGCGCACCTCGACCAGGTCCGCCAGGCCCAGTGCGGCGGCGTTGGCGGCGGTGGCCGCGCAGGCCGCCGGGTCCCGGTCCACGGCGAGCACCTCGATCCCGGCCCGGGCCAGCGCGAGGACGTCGCCGCCGATCCCGCAGCAGAGGTCGGCCAGCCGCCGCACGCCCAGCTCGGCGAAGCGCCGTGCCCGCCACTCGGCGACGCTGCGCCGGGTGGACTGCTCGACGCCGTTGGGCGTGAAGTACATCAGGTCGGCGTCCGCGCCGAACTTCGCCCGCGCCCGCTGCCGCAGCCGGGCCTGCCCGAACGCCGCCGAGACCAGCTCCGCCGAGTGCTCCCGGCGCAGCCTGGTCGCCAGCGCCAGCTCCTCCTCGGGCGCGAACTCGCGCAGCTCGGCGAGCAGGGACTGCCCCTCGGGGGTCAGCAGGGGCTGCAGGTTCTCGGTCTCCACCCGCTCATTCTCCCCGGGTCGGCGCGCCGGGCCGCCCGGGGCGGACGGACCGGACCGGGGCGGAGGGGCGAGCGCACTGGTGGAGTGGGCCCTGATCGGACGCGCACGCGTGCGGATCATCGGCGGCGTCGTACGGGAGTGCGGCCCGGCAGCCGCCCGCGAGAACCGTTTCGGGCGCGTCGTTGGCACTCTGGTTGACTGAGTGCTAACCGCGGCCTATGGTCGTCCTTGGCACTCTCCACCAGGAGAGTGCTAACGCGAAGAAGCGTGTCTGACCCCCGCGACGGCAGGCCCGTAGGTTCGCCACTACCCGTTAGACAACCCCGTAATCTCCGAAGGGGAGCTCGGACGTGACCACCAGCAGCAAGGTTGCCATCAAGCCGCTCGAGGACCGCATCGTGGTCCAGCCGCTCGACGCCGAGACCACCACGGCCTCCGGCCTGGTTATCCCGGACACCGCCAAGGAGAAGCCCCAGGAGGGCGTCGTCCTGGCTGTCGGCCCGGGCCGCTTCGAGGACGGCCAGCGTCTGCCGCTCGACGTCGCCGTCGGTGACATCGTCCTGTACTCGAAGTACGGCGGCACCGAGGTGAAGTACCAGGGCGAGGAGTACCTCGTCCTCTCGGCGCGCGACGTTCTCGCCATCATCGAGAAGTAAGCAGCACCGAGAAGTAAGACGTTCCAGCCCGCCCCGGATCCGTGTCCCAGTGACAGGGGCCCGGGGCGTGGTTGTTGGTTCACGTAGTCCGGTGGCCGGCGTGCCGGTCGCAGCCCCGAGGGAATAGGGAACATGGCGAAGATCCTGCAGTTCGACGAGGACGCCCGCCGCTCGCTGGAGCGCGGTGTCAACAAGCTGGCCGACACCGTCAAGGTGACCATCGGCCCCAAGGGCCGCAACGTCGTCATCGACAAGAAGTTCGGTGCGCCGACCATCACCAACGACGGTGTCACCATCGCCCGTGAGGTCGAGCTCGACGACCCGTACGAGAACCTTGGCGCGCAGCTCGTCAAGGAGGTCGCCACCAAGACCAACGACGTCGCGGGCGACGGCACCACCACCGCCACCGTGCTGGCCCAGGCCCTGGTCAACGAGGGTCTGCGCAACGTCGCCGCGGGCGCCGGCCCGGCCGCCCTGAAGAAGGGCATCGACAAGGCCGTCGCCGCGGTCTCCGAGCACCTGCTGTCCATCGCCCGCGAGATCGAGGGCAAGGACGACGTCGCCGCCGTCGCGTCCCTCTCCGCGCAGGACACCCAGGTCGGCGAGCTCATCGCCGAGGCGATCGACAAGGTCGGCAAGGACGGTGTCATCACCGTCGAGGAGTCCAACACCTTCGGCGTGGAGCTGGACTTCACCGAGGGCATGCAGTTCGACAAGGGTTACCTGTCGCCGTACTTCGTCACCGACGCGGAGCGGCAGGAGGCGGTCCTGGAGGACCCGTACATCCTGATCAACCAGGGCAAGATCTCCTCCATCCAGGAGCTGCTCCCGCTGCTGGAGAAGATCCTGCAGGGCGGTGCCTCGAAGCCGCTGCTGATCATCGCCGAGGACGTCGACGGCGAGGCGCTGTCCACCCTCGTGGTGAACAAGATCCGCGGCACCTTCAACGCGGTCGCCGTCAAGGCCCCGGGCTTCGGTGACCGCCGCAAGGCGATCCTGGGCGACCTGGCCACCCTGACCGGTGCCACGGTCATCTCCGAGGAGGTCGGCCTCAAGCTCGACCAGGCCGGTCTGGACGTGCTGGGCACCGCCCGCCGCGTGACCATCACCAAGGACGAGACCACCGTCGTCGACGGTGCCGGTGACACCGAGGCCGTCGCCGGCCGCGTCGCCCAGATCAAGGGCGAGATCGCCAACACGGACTCCGACTGGGACCGCGAGAAGCTGCAGGAGCGCCTGGCCAAGCTGGCCGGCGGCGTCTGCGTCATCAAGGTCGGCGCCGCCACCGAGGTGGAGCTGAAGGAGCGCAAGCACCGCCTGGAGGACGCCATCTCGGCGACCCGTGCCGCGGTCGAGGAGGGCATCGTCGCCGGCGGTGGCGCCTCCCTCGTCCACGCCGCCAAGGTGCTGGAGGGCGGCCTGGGCCTGTCGGGCGACGAGGCGACCGGTGTCGCGGTCGTCCGCAAGGCGCTCGCCGAGCCGCTGCGCTGGATCGCCCAGAACGCCGGCCTCGAGGGCTACGTCATCACCCACAAGGTCGCCGAGCTGGAGGCCGGTCACGGCTTCAACGCCGCCACCGGTGAGTACGGCGACCTGCTGAAGGCCGGCGTCATCGACCCGGTCAAGGTCACCCGCTCCGCGCTGGAGAACGCCGCGTCGATCGCCTCCCTGCTGCTCACCACCGAGACCCTCGTGGTGGAGAAGAAGGAAGAGGAGGCCGACAACGGCCACTCGCACGGCGGCCACGGCCACTCCCACTGACGTCTGATCAGTGACCGCAGGCCCGGTCCGCGCCCCTCGGGGTACGGGCCGGGCCTACGGCGTGTGGGGCGTTTGACTCTTCAACTATCAGTTGAATTTTGCATAAAGCAAAGATTGCCTTATAACTGAGGCATGATCGAGGCCCGCCACCTGCGCGTTCTGCGTGCCGTCGCCCGCACCGGCTCCTTCTCCGCCGCCGCCCGTGAGCTGGGCTGTACGCAGCCCGCCATCAGCCAGCAGATGAAGGCGCTGGAGAAGTCCGTCGACACCCCGCTGGTGGTCCGTTCGGGGCGCGGCATGCAGCTGAGCGAGGCCGGGCGGGTGCTCCTCAAGCATGCCACCGGCATCCTGGCCGGGCTCTCCGCCGCCGAGGAGGAGGTCGCGGCGATCGCCGGACTGCGGGCCGGGCGGGTGCGGCTGGTCTCCTTCCCCACCGCGAGTTCCACCCTGGTGCCGCCGGCCGTCGCCCGGCTGCGGGACAGCCATCCGGGGGTGCGCGTGTCGCTGGTCGAGGCCGAACCGCCGGAGTCGCTGGCGATGCTGCGCGGCGGCGAGTGCGAGATCGCGCTGGCCTTCCGGTATCCGCAGGCTCCCGGCGGCGCGCCGACGCCCCTTCCGGCGTCCGCTCCCGGGCACGGCACGCCGCGCGAGGCGCGGGCCGAGGCCAATCTGGAGGCCCAGCAGCTCAGCGCCACCACCGACTGGTCCGACCTGGTGGTCACCCCGCTGCTCGACGACCCGATGGTCGGCCTGCTGCCCGCCGCGCACCCGCTGTCGGGGCGCGGCGACGGGCGCGGGCCGGTGGAACTCGGCGAACTGGCGGGGGAGCAGTGGATCGCGGGCTGCCCGCAGTGCCGGGGGCACCTGGTGGAACTCTGTGCGGGGGCGGGCTTCGAGCCCCGGATCGACTTCGCGACCGACGACTACCCGGCGGTGGTCGGCCTGGTGGCGGCCGGGCTCGGGGTGGCGGTGCTGCCGGGGCTGGCGCTGGAGTCGGTGCGCCCCGACGGCGTGTCGGCGGTGCCGGTGCGGACCGCCTCGGGGGCGCCGGCGGTGCGGCAGGTGGTCGCCCTGACCCTGCCGGACCTCGCCGAGGTGCCGGCGGTGGCGCTGATGCTGGAGCGGCTGGCGGGCGCGGCGGCCGGGCGCTGACCGGGCGTTCGCCCGGGCGGACCGGCGGCTCGAAGCGCCATGAAGAAACGTTTCTTCATGGCGCGGAGCGGGTGCGTGCCTAGCGCGGCAGCCCCGTCGGCGCGACCAGCGGTACTTCCACGAGGCGGTTGCGCGAGCGGCCCATCATCTCCTCGCGCTCATCCTCGGTCAGGCCTCCCCAGACGCCGTACGGCTCGCGGACGGCCAGGGCGTGCGCCGCGCATTCGGTGCGTACCGGGCAGCGCATGCAGACCTCCTTGGCGCTCGCCTCGCGCGAACTCCGCGCGGCGCCGCGCTCCCCTTCGGGGTGGAAGAAGAGCGAGCTGTCCACGCCGCGGCAGGCCGCGGAGAGCTGCCAGTCCCAGAGATCGGCGTTGGGGCCGGGGAGGCGGGAGAAATCTGCCATGGCTCATTCCCTTCAGAGGCTCGCGGCCGCGGACCGGCCATCGGCGGGCGGGGCTGCACGGCACGGCGAGGCATCGATGCGCTGGTGTGGACACCTGGAAATATGACTTACGGCAACTCCATGGACAAGTCACCCACAGAGTTGCACAACAGTCAATGACCATACAAAAGCTATAAAAACAGGCAAAGTGGGCATTGAGTTCGGCAGGCGCAGACGTGGCAATCGGGTGGCCGACGGGCGCGCGACGATCCGTACCGGTGTGCGGGTGGTGCGCCCGCCGCGCGCGAGCTGCACAAAAGAGCGGCGTGTGCACCGCGAGGTAGCTGATCGGTAACGGGTTGGCCACGTACAGTGGTGGAGATGGCCCTGAAAGCCGTAACTCATTCGAGTGACGGTCGTTGGAAGTGCGGAGGCGGTTAGCGGGCGCCGGACGTCGGGAACGATCGCGGGGAAGTTCAGGCGATCGGCACGGAGTCCGTCGCCAATCGGCCGTGTCGGAGAGATTCGTACCAGCCAGGAGGCTCAACGTGACGCGGATCAGCTGCGGAGGACGACGGTCATGACTTCCGTTCTCGTTTGCGACGATTCCCCGCTCGCCCGCGAGGCGCTTCGCCGCGCGGTCGCGACCGTACCCGGCGTCGACCGGGTCACCACCGCGACGAACGGGGAGGAGGTCCTCCGCCGCTGGGTGGCCGACCGCTCCGATCTCGTTCTGATGGACGTCCGGATGCCCGGCCTCGGCGGGGTCGAGACGGTCCGGCGGCTGCTGTCCGCCGACCCGGGCGCGCGGATCATCATGCTCACCGTCGCCGAGGACCTCGACGGCGTCGCCCTCGCGGTGGCCGCCGGTGCCCGCGGTTACCTGCACAAGGACGCCTCGCGCGCCGAGCTGCGGGCGACCGTCACCCAGGCCCTCGCCGACCCGACCTGGCGGCTCGCCCCGCGCCGGCTGCGCAGCCCCGACATGGGCGCCGCTCCGACGCTGACGGCGCGTGAGATCCAGGTGCTGGAGGGCATGAGCCACGGCCGCAGCAACGCCGAGATCGGCCGCGAGCTCTTCCTCTCCGAGGACACCGTGAAGACCCACGCCCGACGGCTGTTCAAGAAGCTCGGCGCCTCGGACCGCGCGCACGCGGTGGCCCTGGGCTTCCGGTGGGGCCTGGTCCGCTGACCACCGCCGGCTCCGCCGGCTGCGGCGCGCTCGTCGCGGTTCCCCCCGCAGGGGCGTGTGACGTTACGGTCCCGAGGTTGCACCATGGAGGTGTGGAGCACCTCGGGGACCAGCGGACAGGCACTGCGGCGAACCACGGAGCCGCAGCGCATTCGGCGGACGGCGCGACGGACGGGACCACCGACGGCAGCGGGGCGGGAGGTGGCACGGTGCAGGAGGGGCCGGTGGTGCGCGACGGCGCGGTGCCCGGCGTCGCACCGCATAACGTTCCGGTGCACAACTCCGGACGCGGTGCCGCGTTTTCCCGTTCGACCAGGCACCATGGACCGATGCGTGACGACGTTGCCGGTACTCCCGGCGAGGCTGACCCGGTGGAGGCCGAGCCCTCCGGTCCGGGCCGCGGTCCGTCGTACGCGGATCTCGGGGGCGGCGAGCCGGACCACGGCTCCGACCAGGGCCCCGAACACGGCCCCGACGACATCGGCCCCGGCCGCCCCCCGGTGCTCGGCACCGGCAGCTCCCCGTTGGTCGGCGAGCTGGTCGCGGCCGCCGTCCGGGGCGAGGGTCCGGCGATCGACGCGCTGCTCGCCTACGTCCACCCGCTGGCCCTGCGCTACTGCCGCGGCCGGCTGGTCCGGCTGCCGGGCGGGGCCCGGCACCACGTGGACGACGTCGCCCAGGAGGTCTGCGTCGCGGTGCTCTGCGCACTGCCGCGCTACCGGGACCAGGGCCGCCCGTTCGAGGCCTTCGTCTACGGCATCGCCGCGCACAAGATCGCCGATCTGCAGCGGGCCGCGATGCGCGGCCCCGGCTCGACGGTCGTCCCGCAGGACGACCTGCCGGAGGTGCCGGACGAGGCGCTCGGCCCCGAGGAGCGGGCGCTGCTCAGCAGCGACGCGGCCTGGGCCAAGGAGCTGCTCTCCAACCTGCCGGCCCGTCAGCGTGAGCTGGTGCTGCTGCGGGTGGCCGCCGGGCTGTCGGCGGAGGAGACCGGCGAGATGCTCGGGATGTCGCCCGGCGCGGTCCGGGTCGCCCAGCACCGGGCGCTCAGCCGGCTGCGGGCGCTCGCGGAGGAGTCCTCCTGATCGTCCGCCCTGGTGGGGGGCCGGAATGGCCCATGGGCGGTCGGTGTTGTCAAGGGCACACGAGGACACATTCGCGGTGCCAGTACCATGGGGTATCGGCGCCTGGGCGGGTCGCCAAAGTTCCGTGGGTGCGAGCGGGGTTTCCCTGGAGGTTCCTCCAATGGCACCGAGCTTTCGGCGGCCTGAGCGAGTGAGCGATGGAGTGCGCCCCCACCCTCAGGGCGCGAGCGGATTAGGCCGGCCACGGAAGGTACCCCCAAATGTCCTACAACGCCGCAGGCGTACCCGAGAAGTTCGCGATGCTCGGGCTCACGTACGACGACGTGCTGCTGCTGCCCGGGGCCTCCGAGGTGCTGCCGAACCAGGTCGACACCTCCTCGCGGGTCTCCCGGAACGTGCGCGTCAACATCCCGCTGCTGTCCGCGGCGATGGACAAGGTCACCGAGGCGCGGATGGCGATCGCGATGGCCCGGCAGGGCGGCGTCGGCGTCCTGCACCGCAACCTCTCGGTCGAGGACCAGGCCAACCAGGTCGACCTGGTGAAGCGCTCCGAGTCTGGCATGGTCACCGACCCGATCACGGTCGGCCCGGAGACCACCCTGGGCGAGGCGGACGCGCTCTGTGCCAAGTTCCGGATCAGCGGCGTGCCGATCGCGGACGAGTCGGGCCGGCTCCTCGGCATCGTCACCAACCGTGACATGGCCTTCGAGTCGGACCGCACCCGCCAGGTCCGCGAGATCATGACCCCGATGCCGCTGATCACCGGCAAGGTCGGCATCTCCGGCGAGGACGCGATCGGCCTGCTGCGCCGCCACAAGATCGAGAAGCTCCCGCTGGTCGACGACGAGGGCCGGATCAAGGGCCTGATCACCGTCAAGGACTTCGTCAAGGCCGAGAAGTACCCGAACGCCGCCAAGGACGCCGAGGGCCGGCTGCTCGTCGGTGCCGCCGTCGGCGCCAGCGCCGAGGCGTTCGACCGGGCCCAGGCCCTGGTCGAGGCCGGCGCGGACTTCCTGGTCGTGGACACCTCGCACGGCCACAGCCACAACGCGCTGGCCTGGATCGCCAAGATCAAGGCCGCCGTCGGCATCGACGTGGTCGGCGGCAACGTCGCCACCCGTGACGGCGCCCAGGCGCTGATCGACGCCGGCGTGGACGGCGTCAAGGTCGGCGTCGGCCCCGGCTCCATCTGCACCACCCGCGTGGTCGCCGGCATCGGCGTCCCGCAGGTCACCGCCATCTACGAGGCCGCGGTCGCGTGCCAGGCGGCCGGCGTGCCGGTGATCGGTGACGGCGGCCTGCAGTACTCCGGCGACATCGGCAAGGCGCTCGCCGCCGGTGCCGACACCGTGATGCTGGGCTCGCTGCTGGCCGGCTGCGAGGAGTCCCCGGGCGAGCTGCTGTTCATCAACGGCAAGCAGTTCAAGTCCTACCGCGGCATGGGCTCGCTGGGCGCCATGCAGTCCCGCGGCCAGGGCCGCTCGTACTCCAAGGACCGCTACTTCCAGGCCGAGGTGGCCTCGGACGACAAGCTCGTCCCCGAGGGCATCGAGGGCCAGGTGCCCTACCGCGGGCCGCTGTCCGCGGTGCTGCACCAGCTGGTCGGCGGCCTGCGCCAGACCATGGGCTACGTCGGCGCGGCCACCATCGCCGAGATGGAGAGCAAGGGCCGGTTCGTCCGGATCACCTCGGCGGGCCTCAAGGAGAGCCACCCGCACGACATCCAGATGACCGTCGAGGCGCCGAACTACACCAGCCGCTGACACCGCCCGACACCGAGGGACCCACCGCCACCCGGCGGTGGGTCCCTCGTGCTTGTCGGGTGGAGCGCCCCGGAGGCGAGCGCGCGACTAGCACAGCGTGCGGGATACTGGGGGCGGCCGGGGTGACCCGGCGGGTATGAGCAACAAACCAGAAGGGCTCGAACGAAGTGACTGAGATCGAGATCGGGCGAGGCAAGCGCGGCCGCCGGGCGTACGCATTCGACGACATCGCCGTCGTCCCCAGCCGCCGCACCCGGGACCCGAAGGAGGTCTCGATCGCCTGGCAGATCGATGCCTACCGCTTCGACCTGCCGTTCCTGGCCGCCCCGATGGACAGCGTGGTCTCCCCGCAGCAGGCCATCGCGATCGGCCGCCTCGGCGGTCTGGGCGTGCTCAACCTGGAAGGCCTCTGGACCCGCTACGAGGACCCGCAGCCGCTGCTGGACGAGATCGCCACGTTCACCGACGAGGCCGCCGCCACCCGCCGCCTGCAGGAGGTCTACGCCGCGCCGATCCAGGCCGACCTGATCAAGCAGCGGATCCAGGAGGTCCGCGACTCCGGCGTGGTCACCGCCGCCGCGCTCTCCCCGCAGCGCACCGCCGAGTTCTCGAAGGCCGTCGTGGACGCCGGTGTCGACGTCTTCGTCATCCGCGGCACCACCGTCTCCGCGGAGCACGTCTCCAGCGGCGCCGAGCCGCTGAACCTCAAGCAGTTCATCTACGAGCTGGACGTCCCGGTCATCGTCGGCGGCTGCGCCACCTACACGGCCGCGCTGCACCTGATGCGCACCGGTGCGGCCGGCGTGCTGGTCGGCTTCGGCGGCGGCGCCGCCCACACCACCCGTGGCGTCCTCGGCATCCAGGTGCCGATGGCCACCGCCGTCGCCGACGTCGCGGCCGCCCGCCGCGACTACATGGACGAGTCCGGCGGCCGCTACGTGCACGTGATCGCGGACGGTGGGGTCGGCTACAGCGGTGACATCCCCAAGGCCGTCGCCTGCGGCGCCGACGCGGTGATGATCGGCGCGGCGCTGGCCCGCGCCACGGACGCCCCGGGCAAGGGCTTCCACTGGGGCATGGAGGCCGTCCACGAGGAGCTGCCGCGCGGCAAGCGGGTCAACCTCGGCACGGTCGGCACCACCGAGGAGATCCTCACCGGTCCGTCGCACACCCCCGACGGCACCATGAACCTGTTCGGCGCGCTGCGCCGCGCGATGGCCACCACCGGCTACACGGAGCTCAAGGAGTTCCAGCGGGTCGAGGTGACGGTCAACCCGGCGCTCAACCACCGCTGAGCCGCCCCGCTGTGCGGGAGGCCCCCGCCGGACGCGTTCCGGCGGGGGCCTCCCGCGTTCAGTCCCGGGCGGCCGCGCGGCGGGTGAGCAGGAAGCCGCCGATCAGCGCGATGCCGTAGAAGACGGCGTCCAGCGGGTGGCGGTCGGCGCGCCAGTGGGCGAGGGCGTCCCGGAGCAGCGCGTCGTACGCACCGGTCGGCCCGGGCAGCCGGCGGGCCTCGCCGATCAGCTGGCCGAGGAAGAGCGCGCCGGCGGCGAGCAGCGCGCCCAGCGGGGGCAGGGCGTGGCCGCGGCCGCCGAGCCGGCCGAGCGGCAGGGCGACGGCGGCGGCCGGGGCGATGGCCAGCCAGCCGACGGTGCTCGCCGCCCGCGCCGGGGCGAGACCGTAGGCCAGCGCGCCGGCCAGCATCGCGGCGACCGCGAGGGTGATCGCGACGGCGGTGCGGCCGCCCCGGCGGCCCCGGCCCTGCGGGGCGGGCTCGGGGGCGGGGGCGGGGTGGTAACCGGCCACCGGGGCCCCGGGCATGCCCGGGGCGGCATAGCCCTCGGGGGTCTCCGGTTCCGGTGCGACGGAGTAGTGCGTGGCCGTACGCGGCCGGTCCGACCGGCCGTCAGTGCCCGGTGCGGGTGCGGTCATGGGCGTCGAATCCCCCCGGGAAAGACGGTGAGCTGCCGAACGCTAGCAGCGCCCGGGGGCGGCCGGACAGAGTTTTCGATCACAGATCGGGCACGGAGCGCCGGGGCCGTTCCGGTCCGTCACCAGGCTGGCCGGGGGCCGGGTGGTCGCGGGCCCTCGGGACAGGGGATGATGGAGGCTTGGCGTTCGGGCCCGCGCCGGGCCGACGCGCCGTCACCTCGACCGCCAGCAGCACATGGGGGAACGTTCCGAATGACCCAGGCGCAGGGCTCCACCGGCCGCCTCCTGGCCGGACGCTACCGGCTGGACGCGGTGCTCGGGCGCGGCGGCATGGGCACCGTGTGGCGTGCCGAGGACGAGATGCTGGGCCGGATCGTCGCGGTCAAGGAACTGCGGATGAACGGCAGCGTCGACGAGGACGAGAAGCACCGGCTGATCGTCCGGACACTGCGCGAGGCCAAGGCCACCGCCCGGATCCGGCACGGCTCGGCCGTCACCGTCTTCGACGTCGTCGAGGAGGACGACCGGCCGTGGATCGTCATGGAGCTGGTGGAGTCCCGCTCGCTGGCGGACGTGATCAAGGAGGACGGGCCGCTGTCGCCCGGCCGGGCCGCCGAGATCGCGCTGGACGTGCTGGGGGTGCTCGTCGCCGCGCACGCGCACGGCATCCTGCACCGTGACGTGAAGCCGTCCAACGTGCTGATCGGCGAGGACGGCCGGGTGGTGCTCACCGACTTCGGCATCGCCAGCGTGGAGGGCGACGCCTCGGTGACCTCGACCGGCATGCTGGTCGGCGCGCCCTCGTACATATCCCCGGAGCGGGCCCGCGGGCAGAAGCCCGGGCCGCCGGCCGACCTCTGGTCGCTGGGCGGCACGCTGTACGCGATGGTCGAGGGCCGGCCGCCGTACGACCGGGGCTCGGCGCTCGCCACCCTGACGGCGGTGATGACGGAGGAGCTCGGCACGCCGTTCAACGCCGGGCCGCTGCGGCCGGTCATCGAGGGGCTGCTGGCGAAGGACCCGGCCGAGCGGCTGGACGCCTCGCAGACCCGCTCGCTGCTCAAGCGGGTGGTGGCCGACGCGACCACCCGGGCGGAGTCGACCACCGAGCACGCGATGCCGGTGAAGGCGGCCGCCGGGGAGCCCGCGGCCGACGAAGCAGCGGGAGGCGACTCCGAGGGCGGCGCCACGGCGAAGCCGACGGGCGGGGAGACCCCCCGGCGCACGATCGGCGGGCTACTCGGCACCGTCCGGGTGGGCAGCCGGGCCAAGGACGCCGAGCCCGCCGAGGACACCGCGAGGCCCGCCGCCGGGGCCGCCGCCGCGCCCGCGGCGGAGCCGATCCGGCCGGTGACCAGCGAGTGGACCCTCGGGGCGACCCAGGCCGCCGGCGCCGATCCGCGCAAGGGCCGGCGGCGGCTCGCCGTGGTGACCGTCGTGGTGGTGCTGCTGCTGATCGCCGGGGCGGTGGCGATGGTCCGGGCCTTCGGCGACGCCGACGGCGGCGCGGCCAACGGCGCGGGCGCCACCTCCCCGGCCGCCGTGACCGGTCCCTCGGCACCCGACACTCCGGCGGCCGCTACCGCGTGGCCCGGCAGCGCCGCGCCCGGTACGCCGGCGCCGGGGGCACCGGCCGCGACGACCCCGGCCGGGAGCGGGGCGGCTCCGGCCGAGACCACTCCGGCCGCCGTGCCCGCGACCCAGCCCGCCGCCGTGCCGCCCGCCCCGGCGGCTCCCGGCGCGGCGGTGCCCGCCGGGTACCACGAGTACAAGGACCCGACCGGCTTCTCGATCGTCCTGCCGGACTGGCTGCAGCCCGCCGGCTCGGAGTCCATCCGCCGGGTCTTCAAGGGCAACGGCAGCACGCTGAAGATCGAGTGGACCACCACCCCGGGCCCGAGCGCGGTCGCCGACTGGCAGGAGTCCGAGCCGGGGCTGCGCGCCCAGGTCAGCAACTACCAGCGGGTGCAGCTGCAGGCCATCACCTACCGGGACTGGGCCAACTCCGCCGACTGGGAGTGGACCAACGGCACGCCCAGGATGCACTCGCTCAACCGGGGCTTCGTGACCGGCACTCCGGCCAAGTACGGGTACTCGATCTACTGGATCACCCCGGACGCGGACTGGGGCACGCCGGCGAGCGTGCAGGCCCGTCAGGTCGCCTTCGACACCTTCCAGCCCGCGCCGTAGGCGGCTCCGCCGGCCGGGCCCGAGGCCGGGCCCGGCCGGCGGAGGTCAGCCGATCAGGCGCTGCTTGGCGCGGCTGAACTCCTCGTCGGTGAGCGCCCCCGCGGTGTGCAGGGCGGTCAGCCGCTCCAACTGGTCCAGCAGCTCGGTGCCGGAGGCGGCCGGCGCGACGGCCGGGGCGCCGGCGGGTGCGGCCGGGGCCTTCGCCGCGGCCTCGCGGACCAGCCGGGCGGTGGCCCGGATCTGCTCGGCGAACACCTCGGCCTTGACCACGTCCTCGAAGCGGTGCGAGCCGGTGAGCGCGACCACCAGCAGCACCTCGCCGTTGAGCCTGCTCCGGTTGACGGTCGCGTCCGTCACCGCGGAGAGCGGAACCGGGACGGGCGGCTTGCCGTCCTTCAGGAAGAGCAGCCGCTGGGTGGTGAGGACCAGTACGCCCTTGCGGAAGTGGTCGGGGTGGCGCCCGGCCGTGGAGGCGACCGGCTTCTCGTCGGGCACGACGTTCGCCTCGACGGTGCGCAGGGCCTCGGCCCGGTTGTCACGGTTGCTGTTGCCGGCCACGTCGAAGGCCGCGTCGATCAGATCGGTCCAGTCCATGGAACGAGCGTAATGCGGTCGTCGACGCGGCCCGTTGGGCCGGTCGCCGCGCACCCGGCGAGGTTCGGCCGGTCAGGGCCTAGGCTGGGCGGTGAGCGAGAGGAACACCCATGCGAGCGGGTCCGGGTCAGGTACTGGCGGGGCGTTACCGACTGACGGACCGTCCGGAGGCGCTGCGGGCACTCGCGGTGGACGAGCGGACGGGAGCCACCGTCCTGCTGCGCGCGCTGGAGCTTCCCGCGCTGCTGACGAGCGGTCACGACCCGGACGATCCGGACGGCCCGATGCCCGAGCAGAGCGAGCGGCTGGTCCGCCGGGTGGCCGAGGTCGGTTCGGCCGCGCCCGTGCACCCGAGGCTGCTGCAGGGCGTCGGCGCGTTCGTCGAGGGTGACCTGCTCCGGACGGTCGAGGAGTGGCCGGCCGGGGTGCTGCTGGCCGACCTGGCCGCCGCCGGACCGGTCGCGCCGTACCGGGCGGCCGAGTTGGCGGCGGACCTGGCCGGCGCGCTGCGGGCGCTGCACGAGGCCGGGCTCACGCACGGCAACCTGACCGCCGAGTCCGTCCTGGTCTGCGAGGACGGTGCGGCCCTGCTGGGCGGGCTGCTCCCGGGGGTGGCGGAGGAGGCGCTGGCGGAGGAGCTGGGCGGGCCCGGCGGCCGCCGCCGGTACGAGGTCCGCGCCACCCTGGTCGGTGCGGTGGCGGAGCGCTGGCCGCTGGACGGCGGCCCGGCCGGGGACTGCTGGGCGCTGGGCGTGCTGCTGCACCGGCTGGTGACGGGCCGCTCGCCGTACCCCGACCAGGGGGTGCCCGAGTTGGTGACCGCGGTGCGCGACGGCCGGCGGGAGCCGTCGACGGTCTGCGGGCCGCTGGCGCCACTGGTCGAGCGGCTGCTGCAGCCCGACCCGGCGCTGCGGCCGGGGGCGGCGGGCATCCGGCGGGAGCTGGCGGACCTGTTGGCGGGTGCCCCGGAGCCGGTCGACGAGGAGCGCGCGGCCCGGGCGCTCGAACTCCGGCCGGAGGGACCGCTGGTACCGCTGAACCCGCGCCGGCGCGGCCGCGGCGCCCCGCGCCCGGAGGCGGCGCCCGACGCCGGTCCGCCGCCCGCCCGGAAGCCGTTGCTGCCACCCGCCCTGCTGGGCCCGGTCCTGGTCGGCGGGGTGTTCCTGCTGCTGGTGCTCGGGGTGGCCGCCGTGGTGATGTTCGCAGGCTGACGGTGTCCGCCGGGCCGCCCCCGTCCCTCCTGCGGCCGGGGGAGGTTACCGGGGGCCGGGCAGTGCGCCTAGGGTGTGCCGTGAGAGCTGTTCGAAATGTGGTCTGTACCGGGCCCTCCGTCGCGGTGACGGCAGGTGGAGGAGGGGGAGCGGTCGCCGATGGGCGTGCAGGACCGGCCGGGGACGGCCGAGGGTGAGCGGCTGCTGGCCGGGCGCTACGAGCTGGGCGACCGGCTCGGCCGGGGCGGCATGGGCACGGTCTGGCGGGCCTGGGACCGGATGCTGGACCGCGAGGTCGCGGTCAAGGAGCTGACCGTCAGCCACCTCCCCGAGGAGGAACTGCAGATCCTGAACGCCCGGATGAAGCGCGAAGCCAGCGCCGCCGCCCGGATCAAGCACCCCGGCGTGATCACCGTCCACGACGTGCTGGAGCAGGACGGCAAGCCGTGGATCGTGATGGAGCTGGTCGACGGCCGCTCGCTGGCCGATGTGATCAGCCAGGACGGCACCCTCTCGCCGCGCGCCGCCGCCGAGGTTGGCGGCCAGGTGCTGGCCGCGCTGCACCGCGGGCACCAGCTGGGCGTGCTGCACCGGGACGTGAAGCCGGCCAACGTGCTGCTGGAGCGCGGCACCGGGCGGGTGGTGCTGCTGGACTTCGGCATCGCGACCTTCGAGGGCTCGACCGAGCTGACCCGCCCGGGCGACCTGGTCGGCTCGCCGGACTACCTCGCGCCGGAGCGCGCCCAGGGCGAGCGGCCGGGCCCGGCCTCCGACCTGTGGGGCCTCGGGGCGACGCTGTACGCGGCCGTGGAGGGCGACTCGCCGTTTCGCCGGACCTCGCCGCTGACCACGCTGGCCGCGGTGGTCGGCGAGCCGCTGCCGGAGCCGAGGCGGGCCGGGGCGCTGGGGCCGGTGCTGGCCGCGCTGATGGCGAAGGACCCGGCCGAGCGGCCGAGCGCGGACGAGGCGGCCCGGATGCTGGCCGAGGTGAAGGCCGGGCACACCATGGGCTTCAAGCCCGTCGCGCCGGTCAAGACGCCCACCCAGTCGGTGCCGGTGGTCGACCGCACCGACGGGCCGGCCGGGCCGGTCCCGGTCGTCGACTCCGAGGGGCCGACCGCGCCGCAGCCGCCGGTACACGCCGCGGTGGACGCCGAGCGGCCGGGTACGGGGCCGCTGGGGCCCGCCGGACCGGCCGTGCTGTCCGGGGCGCATGCCGCCACGCCCCTGTCGGGAGCGCATGCCGCCACGCCCCTGTCGGGAGCGCACGCCGCCACGCCCACGCCGGGAGCGCACTCCGTTTCGCCCGCGCGTGGCCCGGCCAGGCGCCGGGCCGTGCTGCGGGTCGCCGCGATCGCCCTGACCGTGGCGGTGGTGGCCGCCGGGGCGACCTTCCTCGCGACCCGTGACCGGGGAGCCCCGGAGCCCGGTCCCTCCCCGACCGCCACCGGCTCCGGGACGCCGCAGCCCACCGCGTCCGGCGACACCGATCCCCCGCCCACCGGCTACCGCTGGGTGGACGACCCGGCGGGCTTCCGGTTCCCGCTGCCGGTGGCCACCCCGGCCTGGCAGCGCAGCACCGACACCGCGAACCAGATCTTCTACAGCCCGGACAACAAGACCCACTACCTCCAGTTCGCCGTCACCGTCGGCCAGTCGGTCAAGCCGCTGGAGCACCTGCGGCAGATGGAGACCACGGTCTCGAAGCTGAAGGAGTACCGCCAGCACAAGCTGACCAGCGTCCTGGTGAACGGCCACGACGCGGCGGTCTGGGAGTTCAGCTACGCGGCCAAGGAGGGCGGCCGGCGGCGGGCGATAGAGGCGGAGTTCATCGACCGCGACGGGACGGGCTACGCCATCTACCTCTCCAGCCCGGACACGGACAAGGACTGGCCGGAGGGGGAGCAGCGGTTCAACGCGGTGCTCAAGGACTTCACGCCCACCCGCTGAGCCGTCGCCCCACCGGGCCGGCGGGCTCCCGGCCGCGCCGCGGCGCGCCGACATTCTTGTTACCGACGGGTACCGAACCGGCCGCCGAGCGCCTAGGCTGCGCCCCATGACGGACCTCACAGCAGATGCCACGGTCTCCGAGCAGCCCGGCGCCGGCGCCGCGGACCGCAACCCCGCGGCCCCCGGCGGCGGCCGTACCGTCGCCGCGGCCGTGCCGCCCTCCCTGGTCACCCGCCTCGCCGCCGGGGTCACCGCGGCGGGCGAGCCGGACCTGGTGGAGACCGTCGCCCCGCTGACCGGTGAGCCGCTGGCCGCCCTGCCGCGCTCGACCCCGGCCGACGTCGAGGTCGCCTACGAGCTGGCCCGGCGCGCCCAGCCGGTCTGGGCCGCGCTGCCGGTCCGCCGCCGCGCCGCCGTCCTGCTGCGCTTCCACGACCTGCTGCTCAAGCGCCAGGACGAGGTCCTGGACCTCATCCAGGCGGAGACCGGCAAGGCCCGGCTGCACGCCTTCGAGGAGGTGCTGGCCGTCGCCATGGCGGCCCGGCACTACGGGCGCGCCGCGCACGGGTACCTGCGCGACAAGCGGCACGGCGGGGCGCTGCCGGTGCTCACCCGGGCGGTCGAGGCCCGCCGCGCCAAGGGCGTGATCGGGCACATCTCGCCCTGGAACTACCCGCTGGAGCTGTCCATCGGCGACGCGCTGCCCGCCTTCGTGGCGGGCAACGCGGTGGTCAACAAGCCGGACACGCAGACCGCGCTGACCGCGCTCTGGGCCCGCGAGCTGCTGATCGAGGCCGGGCTGCCGGCCGACCTGTGGCAGATCGTGATCGGTGACGGCCCGGTGGTCGGGCCGGCCGTCGTCGAGCACGCCGACTACGTCTCGTTCACCGGCTCCACCCGCACCGGCCGCGAGGTCGCCCAGCGGGCCGCCGCCCGGCTGGTCGGCGCCTCGCTCGAACTCGGCGGCAAGAACGCCATGCTGGTGCTCGCCGACGCCGACCTCGACCGGGCCGCCGAGGGCGCCGTCCGGGCCTGCTTCTCCTCCGCCGGCCAGCTCTGCATCTCGATCGAGCGGCTGCTGGTGCACCGCTCGGTGGCCGACGCGTTCCTGGCGAAGTTCGCCGCGCGCACCCGTGCGCTGCGGCTGGGCGGCGGCCTCGCCTACGGCGCGGACATGGGGTCGCTGGTCTCGGTGCGACAGCTGGACGCCACCACCCGGCACGTGGAGGAGGCGGTCAAGGCCGGCGCCACGGTGGTGGCCGGCGGCCGCGCCCGTCCGGACCTCGGCCCGTTCTTCCACGAGCCGACCATCCTGGACGGGGTCACCCCGGAGATGGCGGTCTGCTCCGAGGAGACCTTCGGCCCGGTGGTCTCGGTGTACCGCTTCGACACCGAGGACGAGGCGGTGGCCATCGCCAACTCCACGCCGTACGGGCTCAACTCCAGCGTCTGGACGAAGGACGGCCGGCGCGGCCGGGCGATCGCGGCGCGGCTGCGTACCGGCACGGTCAACGTCAACGAGGGCTACGCGGCGGCGTACGGCTCGGTCGGCTCGCCGATGGGCGGGATGGGCGAGTCCGGGCTCGGCCGGCGGCACGGTGCCGAGGGCATCCTGCGGTTCACCGAGGCGCAGACCATCGCCAGCCAGCGGGTGATGCCGCTCGCGCCCGCCTTCGGCCTGGACGACCGGCAGTTCGCCGCGGTGTTCACCGGCGGGCTGCGGGTCCTGAAGGCGCTGCGGTTCAAGTAGTCCCCTCCGGTCCGGCCGAGGGCCGGACCGACCGGCCGAGCCGCCCGGCCCGGGCGCCCGGCCCCGAAGTCCGTTCGTATCCCGAAGGAGCAGTGGCACATGGTGGCGTCCCGCGACGAGGCGGACTTCGACTACGACGTGGTCGTGATCGGCTCGGGCTTCGGTGGTTCGGTCTCCGCGCTGCGGCTGACCGAGAAGGGCTACCGGGTCGCCGTCCTGGAGGCCGGGCGGCGCTTCGAGCGCGACGAACTGCCCCGGAACTCCTGGGACCTCGCCAAGTACCTGTGGGCGCCCAGGCTCGGCCTGTACGGCATCCAGCGGATCCACCTGCTGGCCAATGTGATGATCCTGGCGGGCGCCGGGGTCGGCGGCGGCTCGCTGAACTACGCGAACACCCTGTACGTGCCGCCGAAGGCGTTCTTCGAGGACCGCCAGTGGCGCCACATCACGGACTGGCAGGAGGAGTTGGCGCCGTTCTACGACCAGGCGCAGCGGATGCTCGGGGTCCGGCTCAACCCGACCGTCACCCCTTCCGACGTCCATCTGAAGGCGGCCGCCGAGAAGATGGGCGTCGGGGACACCTTCCACCTGGCCCCGGTCGGGGTCTTCTTCGGCGACGGGAAGGACTCCGACGGCGCTGTCGGGGCGGCGCCCGGCGAGGAGGTGGCCGATCCGTACTTCGGCGGGGCCGGCCCGGCCCGGCGGGCCTGCGTGGAGTGCGGCGAGTGCATGACCGGGTGCCGGCACGGGGCCAAGAACATGCTCACCGAGAACTACCTGTACCTGGCCGAGCGCGGTGGCGCCGAGATCCACCCGCTCACCACGGTGGCCCGGATCCGCGAGCACGGCGAGGGCTTCGCGGTGGACGTCCGCCGGACCGACGCCCGCTCCACGACGGACCGGGTCAAGGCGGGCGCGCGCACGATCACCGCCGCCCGGGTGGTGGTCGCGGCCGGCACCTACGGCACCCAGTCGCTGCTGCACCGGATGCGCGACGGCGGCCACCTGCCGCGGCTCTCCGCCCGGCTCGGCGAGCTGACCCGGACGAACTCCGAGGCGCTGGTCGGCGCGCAGACGACCGACCGGCGCTACGGCAGCCGGGCGGACTTCACCAAGGGCGTCGCGATCACCTCCTCGATCCACCCGGACGCGAACACCCACATCGAGCCGGTGCGCTACGGCAAGGGCTCCAACGCGATGGGCGCGCTGTCCATCATGCAGGTCAAGGGCGGCGGGAAGGGCCCCCGCTGGCTGCGCTACCTGGGCACGGCGGCCCGCCACCCGGTGACCTTCGCGCGGTCGATGAACCAGCACCGCTGGTCGGAGAAGACCATCATCGGCCTGGTGATGCAGTCGCTGGACAACTCGATCACCGTCTCGCTGAAGACCAAGGGCCTCGGCAAGGGCCAGCTGACCTCCACCCAGGGCCACGGCGCGCCCAACCCGAGCTGGATCCCGGCGGCCGAGCAGGGCGCCCAGGCGCTGGCCGCCGAGATCAACGGGTTCGCGGGCAGCACCGTCGGCGAGATCTTCGACATCCCGATGACCGCCCACTTCCTCGGCGGCTGCCCCATCGGCGACTCCGCCGAGACCGGCGTGGTCGACCCGTACCACCGGCTCCACGGCCACCCCGGGATCAGCGTGGTGGACGGTTCCGCGGTCTCCGCCAACCTCGGGGTGAACCCCTCACTGACGATCACCGCGCAGGCCGAGCGGGCCATGTCGATGTGGCCCAACAAGGGCGAGGCGGACGGCCGCCCGGCTCCGGGCGAGGCCTACCGGCGGGTCGCGGCGGTGGCGCCGGTGCGTCCGGCCGTGCCGGCCGGGGCCTTCGGTGCGCTGCGACTGCCGCTGCTCGCCGTTCCGGCGGTGCCCAAGAAGCGTGACCCGGAAGCCTCCTGACGCTCCGCCGGTCCGCTGGGCAGCCGTGGCCGGCGCCGGTTGACAGCCGTCCGGGCACGATGGGATAAACGGGCTCCCTGGGGGGACCAGGGAGCAACCGTTCACGGGGGGTTCGGGGTCCATGGCCATTTGCGCATCGTGCGGCGCGGCTTCGGGGGAGGGGGCGCTCGGCTGTGCCTCGTGCGGGCGGCCGCTGATGCCGCCGCCCCCGCCGCCGCCCGCCCCGCCCGCGGCACCGCCCGCCGGGTTCACGCCTCCGCCGCCCGCCGCACCACCGGCCCCGCCCGCCTTCGCGCCGCCGGCGGTGGGCAGTTGGGGCACCGGCCGGCCCTACGACCCGGCCACCGCGCGCCCGGCCCTCCTGCGGGGGCTGACCGGCGCGGACTGGCGCCCGGCGTTCAAGGTGATGGTCGCGCCGACCGCGGTGCTGTTCCTGGCGGCGCTGATCGCGGCGGTCCCGGACGACTACACCTTCTTCTACCTGTTCCGGGCGCCGTCCTTCGGCGAGCGCTTCGGTGGTGCGCTGGCGCTCGCGCTGGCCGCCCTCGGCGCGCCGTTCGAGTTGGGCTTCACCGGCGGGGGCCGGTACGGGGACGGTGGCGGCGAGGCGCTCGTCCGGGCGGTGCCGATGACGGTCACCGCGCTCTGGCTGCTCGCGCTCTGGATCGGTCTGCGGGCCGCCGCGCGCCGGCGCCAGGCCGGTACCGGTGAGCAGTGGACCAGCCGGCAGGCGGCCGCCGAGGCGCTGCGGACCGCGGTGGCCGCGGCGGCGGTGACCCTGCTGATCGGCCTGGTCGCCGGCGCCGACTGGCACCCGGGGACCTCCGGCGGCCGGTTCGACGTGGACGACTACGCCGGCTCGTTGGGCGGTGTGACGTACTCGGCCGACTCCGGCTGGCTCCAGGCGGTCGGCTCGACGGCGCTGCTGGCCGGGCTGGTGGCGTTCGCCGTCCACGGGACGGACGCGCTGCGCTGGGCGGCCTGGCGCAACCGGGCGGTACGCGGCTGGGCGGTGGCCGCGCTGGCGGCGGGCCGTGCGCTGACGATGACGATCGGCCTCGCCTCGCTCGTCGGCTTCGTGCTGATCGCCGTCCAGGGCGAGGGCGGCGAGGCCGGCGCCTCGCTGGCCGTGCTGCCGAACGTCGGTCTGCTGCTGCTCGGCCTGGGGTCGGCGGCGACGCTGAAGGTGGGCAGCGGCGGTAGCCCCTCCACCGCGGACCCGGACTGGGAGTCCGGCCCGCGTGACAACGGCGAGTTCTCCTTCTTCGACCTGCACGGGGAGAGCGCCGACTGGCGGTGGACCGGCCTGCTCGCGCTGGCCGCGGTGGCCTTCCTCGGGTGGACGGCGTACCGGCGGCGGCTGGACGCGGCCGACCGGCTCCGGCTGGCGGTGGTGTACGCGGCGGGGCTCAGCCTGCTGATGGCGATCGCCGGCGCGGTGGTCTCGACGAGTTCCACCACGACGTACTCCGGGCGGCAGCGGGAGTTCGGCGCCGAGTACGCGGTGGGGCTGGCCTTCGCCACCGTGCTGGCGGTCAATGTGGTCTGGGCGGCGGTCGGCGCGCTGGCGGTGCCGCCCTTGCTGGCGGCCACGGGCGGCGGCCGGGCCCAGGCGGTGCCCGGCGCGGCGCCGCAGGACGCGCCGTACCAGGGGGCGCCCGCTCCGGACCGCGCGCCGCAGGAGGCGGGGATCGCGCCGGAACCCGGCGTGCGGCCGGGGGTGAGCGAGGTGATCGGCTCGCACGAGGAGCCGCCGGCGATGCCGTCCGGCGGGGTGCCGCCCGCGCGGTCGCCGGGCGAGGACGACCCGGTCGACCCGAGCGTCTGGCGCAAGCAGCAGTAGCGGTCGAGGGGCGCGTGGCCAGCAGCCGCGCGCCCCTCACGCGTCCGTGCGGCTCGGCCGACCGCCGCCGGAACGCGGTCGCGGGCGGGCAGCGGTGGCGTGGTCGGCAGCGGTGGCGCGGCCGGAGCGGTGCGGAACCGGGCGCTCCGTCCCCGAACAGGGCAAAGGGCCCCGCGGGGGAACGGGGCCCTTTGTCGCTCAGCACTCGGCGTCAGGGCTGCGCCGGTGCTGGGGGTGACGGCGCCGGGGGAGGAGCGCCGTCGCGTCGAATGGCTTCTGGGTGGTGCCGGCGCGGCACCGGCATGAGGTGGGCCGGTCGCGCAGGGCGGGTACGCACGCGGCGGGGCGGGCCGGCGCGCATGCCTGCACCGGACTCTCGCTCACGGAGCGTGAGGTGATAATCGTTGCCATCGCGGGTCTCGGAGGCATCGGGACGGCACTCCGCGGGGGGCCTTCGGCTGCCGGGAGAACCTCTTCCAAGCAGCATCGTGCTGGACGAAGGGCTTGCTCTGCAACCGATTCGGCATGATTCGGCACAGTCCATTTTCGTCCCGGCCGGGGCGCGGCGGCCGTTCGGACCGGCTCGGCGGTCCGCCGGGAGGCACGGGGCGGGCGCTGTCGATGATCACCGTGCGTAGTGGTGGTGCTGCAGCGCACAGGGAAGCGCACGGTGGCGCGGGGACGGTGAACGGTGCGCGCCCGGGGCGCGCCGGGGTGCGGCGGCCGGTACCCGGGCGTCCCCGGGGCCGGCCGCCCCACCTCCTTGGGTGTCCAGTCACGGCCGGGGTCGCTGTCCCCTGCTGGCCGGCCGCTGCACCCGCGCGCGGTCCCACGGCGCAGCGCTCCCGGCGGGGCCGGGACAGCGGCTGCGCCACGCGCGCCGGTGGACTGGGATGAGCTCCACGCGTGGTCCTGCTAGTCCGCACGGCGGCGCCCCTGCCGGGGCGGAGGCGGCGCACCTGGCGGGCGCGGCGCGGTCGTGCGTTCGTCAGATGCAACGAAGCGGCCGCCCGGCCGGTCACGGTCTCCTGGACGTGCAGACGAGTGAAACCGGGCAGCCCGGTAGACTCGTGCCCAGACCCCCGCCCGTCGCCGCCGCCGTCCCTCCGGGGGCGTGCTCCGCGACACCTCTAGATACCGCTGCCGGAAGGCCGTCCGTGTCCTCTGCTATTCCCGACCAGTCCGCGCCTGAGACCGACACCGTCCTGGTCGTCGACTTCGGTGCCCAGTACGCCCAGCTCATCGCCCGTCGGGTGCGTGAGGCCCGGGTCTACAGCGAGATCGTGCCGAGCAGCATGCCGGTCGCGGAGATGCTCGCCAAGAACCCGAAGGCGATCATCCTCTCCGGCGGTCCCTCGTCGGTCTACGAGCAGGGCGCGCCGCAGCTCGACCGCGCGATCTTCGAGGCCGGGGTGCCGGTCTTCGGCATGTGCTACGGCTTCCAGCTGATGGCCAAGACGCTCGGCGGCACCGTCGACAACAGCGGTGCGCGTGAGTACGGCCGCACCCCGCTGACGGTCTCCCGCACCGGCTCGACCCTGTTCGAGGGCGTCCCGGCGCAGCACTCGGTGTGGATGTCGCACGGCGACGCCTGCTCCGCCGCGCCCGAGGGCTTCACCGTCACCGCCTCCACCGGGGTGGTCCCGGTCGCGGCCTTCGAGAACGACGAGGCCCGCCTCTACGGCGTGCAGTACCACCCCGAGGTGCTGCACTCCGACCACGGCCAGCAGATCCTGGAGCACTTCCTCTACCGCGGCGCCGGCATCGCGCCGACCTGGACCACCGGCAACGTGGTCGACGAGCAGGTCGCGCTGATCCGCGCCCAGGTCGGCGACAAGCGCGCCATCTGCGGCCTCTCCGGCGGCGTGGACTCCGCGGTCGCGGCCGCCCTGGTCAACAAGGCCATCGGCACCAAGCTGACCTGCGTCTACGTCGACCACGGTCTGATGCGCAAGGGCGAGACCGAGCAGGTCGAGAAGGACTTCGTCGCGGCCACCGGTGTGCAGCTGAAGGTCGTCGACGCGCAGGAGCGCTTCCTGAACGCGCTGAAGGGCGTCAGCGACCCGGAGGAGAAGCGCAAGATCATCGGCCGGGAGTTCATCCGGGTCTTCGAGCAGGCCCAGGCCGAGATCGTGGCCGAGGCCGGCGAGCACGGCGAGTCCGTGGACTTCCTGGTCCAGGGCACCCTGTACCCGGACGTGGTGGAGTCCGGCGGCGGTACCGGCACCGCCAACATCAAGTCCCACCACAACGTCGGCGGCCTGCCCGAGGACCTGCAGTTCCAGCTGGTCGAGCCGCTGCGCAAGCTCTTCAAGGACGAGGTCCGGATGGTCGGCCAGGAGCTCGGCCTGCCGGAGGAGATCGTCCAGCGCCAGCCGTTCCCGGGCCCCGGCCTGGGCATCCGGATCGTCGGCGAGGTCACCAAGGAGCGCCTGGACCTGCTCCGCGAGGCCGACGCGATCGCCCGCGAGGAGCTGACCGCGGCCGGCCTGGACCGCGAGATCTGGCAGTGCCCGGTGGTGCTGCTCGCGGACGTCCGCAGCGTCGGCGTCCAGGGCGACGGCCGGACGTACGGCCACCCGATCGTGCTGCGCCCGGTCTCCTCCGAGGACGCCATGACGGCGGACTGGTCGCGCCTGCCGTACGACGTGCTGGCGAAGATCTCCACCCGGATCACCAACGAGGTCGCCGACGTGAACCGCGTGGTGCTGGACTGCACCAGCAAGCCGCCGGGCACCATCGAGTGGGAGTAGGCACTCCCCGCCGGCCCTGAACCGGCATTGAACGGCCGCGCCGTCGTTCCCGTACACAAGGGAGCGACGGCGCGGCCGTTCGCGGTGGCGGACCGGGGCACCGGGCGCCCGCCGGGTGGGATCTCCCACCGAAAGCGCTCACGAGCGTGCAGAATGCGGACCGGACCTGTCAGGTGATGGCGGGCCGTGAAGGAAGGTGTGAGGGATGTCGGAGGCCAGCAGCTCCGTGGCGACCAGCAGCTCCACGGCGGCGGGCGACTCCACGGTGACCGGCGCGGTGGCGGCGGGCGGCGGCAGGGCCGGGCGACTGGCCCAGCGCAAGGCGGCCGCCTCCCGGTACGCGCTGCTGCCGCTGCGGATCTTCCTGGGCGTCACCTTCGTCTACGCGGCGCTGGACAAGCTCGCCGACTCGCACTACCTGGCCGGCGCCGGCGACCCGGCGTCGTTCGTCTCGCAGACCCAGGCGGCCAAGGGCTCCAGCCCGATCTCGTTCCTGCTCGGAGCCGCGCTCGACGCGCCGACCCTGTTCGCGCTCGCCGTCGCCTTCGGCGAGCTGGCGGTCGGCCTCGGCACCCTGCTCGGCCTCTGGGGCCGGGTCGCGGCGCTCGGCGGCGCGCTGATCAACCTGAGCCTCTGGCTGACCGTCAGCTGGAACGTCTCGCCGTACTACCTCGGCAACGACCTGGCCTACCTGATGGCCTGGACCCCGCTGGTGCTGGCCGGCACCCCGTACCTCTCGCTGGACGGCTACCTGGCCCGGCGGGCCGCCCGGGACCGCGAGCGCGGGCTGCGCGAGCAGCACGTCCGGCGGCGGGCCCTGATGGACGGCGGGATCGCGGCCGTCGCGATCGGCGGCGCCGGGCTGCTCACCGGCTCGCTGACCGCCACCTTCGGCCGGGACAAGAAGGCCGTCGGCCCCTCGGCCGCGCCGGCGCCCGCCGGACCGCCCGTCTCGGTGGACGCCGCGAGCGTCCCGGTCGGCGGCTCGGCCCAGGTCAAGGACCCGGCCACCGGTGACGCGGTCTACATCGTCCAGCCCAAGGCCGGCCAGTACTGCGGGCTCTCCTCGATCTGCACGCACTCCGGCTGCGCGGTCGACGCGCCGAAGAACGGCCAGTTCTACTGCCCGTGCCACGGCTCCCGGTTCGACGCGGCCACCGGCGCGGTGGTCAACGGCCCGGCCACCAAGCCGCTGCCCCGGTACGGGGTCACCAAGGACGGCGACAAGCTGAACCTCGGGCCGCTGCAGAGCTGAGCTGCGCGGCCCCCGCCGGGGCGCGCCCGTCAGGGCGCGTCCTGGTCCCGCGGCTCCGGACGGCCGCGTCGCACCGCCGCCGCGACCGCCCCGGCCAGCCCGCCGACGCCGAGCACGATGAAGGTCACCGGGATGACGATCCGGCCGTTCACGGAGACGTCGTTGATCGCCGCCACCAGGTAGAGCACCGCGATCACGGTGAACAGGCCTCCCGCGATCAGCGAGAACGGGTCGAGCTGGTGCTTCCTCACGACTGGACCACCTTGATGTCGCCGAGCCCGACCCTCAGCGAGAGGACGAGCGTGCCCTTGGATGCCTGACCGTCCACCGGGTGCAGTCGGAAGCTGCGGGAGCTGTTGCCGCTGACCTCGTCCGACCCGGGCACCTTGACGTTGCCCAGCCCGACCTTGGTGTCCAGGCTCACCGTCACGTCCGGGGGCACCACCACGGTGAGCTGCCCCGCGCCGAGGTCGACGGTGCTGTGCAGGGTGGCACCGGCCGGGTCCAGCCCGCTGAGGTCCAGCCGGCCGTTGCCGAGTCCGAGCGTGTACCGGTCGTCCAGGTCGCCCGCCGAGGCGACCGTCCAGTCGCGGTCGCCGACGGCGTTCTGGACCGAGAACGACGAGCCGTGGGTGAACGCCAGCGCCAGGGTGAGCAGCAGGCCCGGGACGACCAGCCGGCGGGCCCGGCCGAACTTGGCGCCCACCAGCAGGGTCAGCCCGACCACCAGCAGCGCGGTGGCCAGTACCGTGCCGGTCACCACCTCGGCGCCGCCGTGGGCGGAGGCCGACCAGACCGCGCTGGCCGCGCCGACCGCCAGGAGCAGCCCGATCAGGCCGAGCGGCGAGCGCTCGTGCCGGCGGTGCACCACCACCGGCCGCGGCGGCGCCGGGGCGGCCGGACCGCCCTTGCGCAGCGGGTCGCCCTCGGGCAGGTCGGGGCGCTGCCACCAGGGCTGCGCGGGGCCGCCGGGAGGAGGCGTGGCGGTTGCGCCGTACGGGTTGCGCTCGGGGTGGCGGGGGTCCCACAGGTAGCCGCTCGGGCCCGCGTGCGGGGTGTCGGCCGGCACCGTGCCGGATGCCCGCTCCCGGGCGTGCCGCTCGCGGGCCCGCTCGCCCTCGTCGGTGCGCGGCCAGGAGTGGTCGGCGGCGGCCGATTCGGCCTCCGGGAACCACCGGTCGTACGGGCCGTGCCGCCGGTCCCGGCCGCGCCGGCGCCCGCGCAGCCGGCCGTGGCGCCGCTCCGGGTCGTAGCGGACCGCCAGGAAGACCAGGGCCCCGAGCAGCAGCAGCGGGAACATGGTGTCCCCGTCGCCCATCGAGGCGAAGAAGACGCCGGTGCCGATCACGGTCAGCAGCACCGCGCCGATCGACTGGCCGTCCACCCGGCCGGTGAGCACCCGCTGGAGCTCGGTGCGTCCGCCCTTGCTGCCGCCCCGGCCGTCCGGGACCGGCTCGGTCGGGATGATCAGCCAGGCCAGCCCGTACAGGAAGAGCCCGAGGCCGCCGGAGAGGCAGAGCACGACCGTCACCACCCGGAAGACCACCGGGTCGATGTCCAGGTGCCGGCCCAGGCCGCCGCAGACCCCGGCCACCACGCGGTGGTGCTCGGTGCGGTTCAGCGGCGGGCGGTCGGGTGCCGGCGGGGCGCTCGTCCCGGTCTCCTGGATGCGGTGGTCCTCGGTCATGCCCACCATCCTGGTGGCTCCGGCGGCGCCGCCCAACCGGTGCGAGCCCTGTCCGTACCCTGACTTGTCCCTGAGAGGGATGGGGGCTCCACCCTGATGCGCCCGGGCCCGCGTGCGTGGAACCATCGGTGCCGTGGCAGCACCCGGTACCGATCCCCGCCCCCTCGTCCCCGACCCCGCGTCGGCGGCCGTCGCCGACCCGGCCGTGCCCGGCAGCGAGCGCCCGCCGTACCGGCGGCTCTACCGGAGCCCCCAGGGCCGGATGCTCGGCGGCGTCGCGCACGGGCTCGCGGTGCACCTCGGGCTGCCGGTCGCCTGGGTCCGGGTCGCCTTCGTGCTGCTCTTCTTCGCGCAGGGGATCGGCGCACTGCTGTACGCGGCGTTCTGGTTCGTGGTGCCGATCGGCATCGGCGAGCCCGCGCAGCGCGGCGGCGCGCACTGGGTCTACGTCAACGGCGCCTTCGTGCCGGCCGGCTCCTGGCAGGCCTCCGGGGCGTCGGGGGCGGAGCTGAGCAAGGGTCGGCGCGGCTGGATCGGCCGGCTGCGCGAACTGCTGCAGCACGCGCTGCAGGGCGAGCCCGCCACGGCGGTGGTCGAACCGGGCGGGGAGCCCGCCCCGGGGCGGGCCGGGCGGCGCCAGGGCGGTCTGGGGCAGCTCGCCGCGCTGGTCATGGTGGTGATCGGGCTGATCGCCCTGCTGAACGCGCTCGGCGTGCAGACCGCCCGGCCGTACACCTGGCCGCTGCTGGCGATCGGCGTCGGTGTCGCGCTGGTCTGGCGGCAGGCCGACGACTCCCGCTGGCAGCGCTGGTTCGGCCTGGAGGAGGGCGAGAAGCGGCGCGGGGCCTACACCCGGGTCGGCGGCGGTGTGCTGCTGGTGGTCGCCGGCACCATCGCCTTCCTCGCCATGCAGGGCAGCGGCTCCACGCTCGGCTCGGTGGTGGAGGCCTCGCTGGCGGTGCTGGCCGGCGTCCTGGTGCTGGTGGGCCCGTACGCGCTGCGGATGTGGCAGGACCTCGGCGCCGAGCGGACCGCCCGCATCCGCGCGCAGGAGCGCGCCGAGATCGCGGCCCACGTCCACGACTCGGTGCTGCACACCCTGACCCTGATCCAGCGCCGGGCCGAGGATCCGAAGGAGGTGCTGCGGCTCGCCCGGGCCCAGGAGCGCGAGCTGCGGCTCTGGCTCTACCGCCCGGAGGCGGTCGCCGAGGACGCGCCGGACACCATGGCGGAGAGCCTGCGCGCGGTGGTCGCCGAGGTCGAGGACCGGCACGGCGTCCCGGTCGAGCTGGTCGTGGTCGGCGACTGCCCGATGGACGAGCGGATCACCGCGCAGATGCAGGCCGCGAGGGAGGCGACGGTCAACGCGGCCAAGTACGGTGGCGGGGGACCGGTCCAGGTCTACGCCGAGGTGGAGGGAGAGACGGTGTCGGTGTTCGTACGCGACCACGGCCCCGGCTTCGACCCCGACACGGTGCCCGAGGACCGGATGGGTGTCCGCGAGTCGATCATCGGCCGGATGAAGCGCAACGGCGGCACCGCACGGGTGCGGCCCGCGCCGGACGGCGGCACCGAGGTCGAGCTGGAGATGGAGAGAACGAATGACTGACGCAGCGCCGACGGGAGGGACCCCGGCCGAGGGCGGGGGGAGGGTCGCGCGGGTCGTACTGGTCGACGACCACCGGATGTTCCGGACGGGGGTGCGGGCCGAGATCGGGCGCACCGAGGTCACCGGGATCGACGTGGTCGGCGAGGCCGACGACGTGGAGTCGGCGGTCCGCGTGGTCGCCGAGACCAGGCCCGACGTGGTGCTGCTCGACGTCCACCTGCCGGGCGGCGGCGGGGTCGAGGTGCTGCGCCGCTCGGCCGGGCTGATGGGCGAGCAGGTGAAGTTCCTGGCGCTGTCCGTCTCGGACGCCGCCGAGGACGTCATCGGCGTGATCCGCGGCGGGGCCCGCGGCTACGTCACCAAGACGATCACCGGCACGGACCTGGTCAACGCCGTCTTCCGGATCGCCGACGGCGACGCGGTGTTCTCGCCGCGGCTGGCCGGCTTCGTGCTGGACGCCTTCGCCGCCACGGACACCCCGCCGGTGGACGAGGACCTCGACCGGCTGACCCAGCGCGAGCGCGAGGTGCTGCGGCTGATCGCGCGCGGCTACGCGTACAAGGAGATCGCGAAGCAGCTGTTCATCTCGGTGAAGACGGTGGAGAGCCACGTCTCGGCCGTGCTGCGCAAGCTCCAGCTGAGCAACCGGCACGAGCTGACCCGGTGGGCCACTGCCCGCCGCCTGGTCTGACGGCCCTCGCGACGCCGCTCGCGCCAGGGCCGACGGCCCTCGCGAGGCCGCCCGCCCGGCCCGGATTCCTCCGGGCCGGGCGGGCTTGTCAGTGCGGGGCCATAGACTCGGAGTGCCATGAGTAGCCTCTTTGACGACCTCCCGCTCCCCGGTTTCGAGGCCCCCGCCGCCGGGTCGAAGCAGCAGCCCGCCGCCGCCCCGACGACGCAGGAGCCGCCGCCGTTCGAGGACGACGTCCCGTACGACGCGTACGAGGAGGCGATCCCCGAGGGGCTGTTCCAGACCGACCACGCGGCCCAGGCCGAGCGGGACGCCTTCTACCGCAACGGCGCCGCCCGCCCGGTGGTGGACCCGGCCCAGCTGCTGGAGGGGATGAACGACCCGCAGCGCGAGGCGGTCCTGCACGCGGGCTCGCCGCTGCTCATCGTGGCCGGCGCCGGCTCCGGCAAGACGCGCGTGCTGACCCACCGGATCGCCCACCTTCTGGGCGCCCGCGGGGTGCAGCCGGGCGAGATCCTGGCGATCACCTTCACCAACAAGGCGGCCGGCGAGATGCGCGAGCGCGTCGAGCAGCTGGTCGGGCCGCGGGCCCGGGCGATGTGGGTGTCCACCTTCCACAGCGCCTGCGTGCGGATCCTGCGCCGGGAGAGCAAGCTCCTCGGCTTCACGTCCTCGTTCTCGATCTACGACTCGGCCGACTCCCAGCGGCTGATGTCCCTGGTCTGCCGGGACCTCGACCTGGACCCGAAGCAGTTCCCGCCGAAGTCCTTCACGGCCAAGGTCAGCAACCTCAAGAACGAGCTGATCGACGAGGAGACGTACGCCGACCAGGCGGCCAACCCGATGGAGAAGAAGCTGGCCGAGGCCTACTTCCTCTACCAGCGGCGGCTGCGCGAGGCCAACGCGCTCGACTTCGACGACATCATCATGACGACGGTGAACCTGCTCCAGGCCTTCCCCGACGTCGCGGAGCACTACCGGCGGCGGTTCCGGCACATCCTGGTCGACGAGTACCAGGACACCAACCACGCCCAGTACATGCTGGTCCGGGAGCTCAGCGGGGGCTCCGCCGCGGCCGCGCCGAAGCGCACCGTGGACGGCGACTACGTCGACCCGGCCGCCGGACGGCTGGCCGAGGTGCCGCCGGCCGAGCTGTGCGTGGTCGGTGACGCGGACCAGTCGATCTACGCCTTCCGCGGTGCGACGATCCGCAACATCCTCCAGTTCGAGGAGGACTACCCGAACGCGACCACGATCCTGCTGGAGCAGAACTACCGCTCCACGCAGACCATCCTGAGCGCCGCCAACGCCGTCATCGAGCGGAACACCAGCCGCCGCGAGAAGAAGCTCTGGACGGCCGGTGACCACGGCGAGAAGGTCGTCGGCTACGTCGCGGACGACGAGCACGGCGAGGCCCAGTTCATCGCCGACGAGATCGACCGGCTGACCGACCGGGGCGACGCCAAGCCCGGCGACGTCGCGATCTTCTACCGGACCAACGCCCAGTCCCGGGTGTTCGAGGAGGTGTTCATCCGGGTCGGCCTGCCGTACAAGGTGGTCGGCGGGGTGCGCTTCTACGAGCGCAAGGAGGTCCGGGACGTCCTGGCGTACCTGCGGGTGCTCTCCAACCCGGAGGACACCGTGCCGCTGCGCCGGATCCTCAACGTGCCCAAGCGCGGCATCGGCGAGCGGGCCGAGGCGATGATCGACGCGCTCGCCGGGCGCGAGCGGATCTCCTTCGCGCAGGCGCTCCAGCGGGTCGACGAGGCGTACGGCATGGCCGCCCGCTCGGCGAACGCGGTGAAGAAGTTCAACGCGCTGATGGCCGGACTGCGGCAGGTCGTCGAGTCGGGTGCCGGGCCCGCCGCGGTGCTGGAGGCGGTGCTGGAGGAGACGGGCTACCTCGCCGAGCTGCAGTCCTCCACGGACCCGCAGGACGAGACGCGGGTGGAGAACCTCCAGGAGCTGGCCTCCGTCGCCCTGGAGTACGAGCAGGACCCGGGCGAGCGGCCCGACGCGGGGGAGGACGACGCGCCGCCGGTCGGCTCGCTGGCCGACTTCCTGGAGCGGGTCGCGCTCGTCGCGGACTCGGACCAGATCCCGGACGAGGACGAGGAGGGCCGGGGCGTCATCACGATGATGACCCTGCACACCGCCAAGGGGCTGGAGTTCCCGGTGGTCTTCCTGACCGGCATGGAGGACGGCATCTTCCCGCACATGCGGGCGCTCAACCAGGTCAAGGAGCTGGAGGAGGAGCGCCGGCTCGCGTACGTCGGCCTCACCCGGGCGCGGGAGCGGCTCTACCTGACGCGTTCGGTGCTGCGCAGTGCCTGGGGGCAGCCCTCGTACAACCCGGCCTCGCGGTTCCTGGAGGAGATCCCGGAGACGCTGGTGGAGTGGAAGCGGACGGGCGCGGCGTCGGTGCCGGCCTCGCGCGGGTACTCCTCGGGGTCGTCCTGGGGCGGGAAGTCCGCCGGTTCGGGCGGCTCCTCCCGGGGCGCGTCGCGCGGTGCGGCGACGGCCTCGCCGAAGGCGGGCTGGGGGCAGTCGGCCCGGCGGGCCGGTACGGCGGTCGAGCGGGAGGTCGTGGCCCTGGCGGTGGGGGACCGCGTCACCCACGACACCTTCGGCCTGGGCACCGTGGTGGCCACCGCCGGTGTCGGCGACAAGGCGCAGGCCACGGTGGACTTCGGAACGGAGGGGCGCAAGCAGCTGCTGCTGCGGTACGCGCCGGTGGAGAAGCTGTAGGGCCCGGCGGCGCGGACCCGGGGTTCCACCCGGGTCCGCGCCGGGCCGGGGCGGCCGCGACCGGTCCGGCGGGGCGGGGCCGGGGCGAAGTACCCGCCCGGCGGGGCGCGGTCAGCGGGGGTCGACGCCCTGGGCGAGGAACCACGGCAGCGGGTCGACGGGGGCGCCGCCGCCGGCCGGGCGGATCTCGAAGTGCAGGTGCGGGCCGGTGCTGTTGCCGCTGCTGCCGACGAAGGCGATGACGTCGCCCGCCTTCACGGTCCCCTTGCGGATCTTGTACGACCGCAGATGGCAGTACCAGGCCTCGGTGCCGTCGGCCATCTTCAGTATCGACATGTAGCCGTACGACGGGTTCCACTGCGTGCGGATCACGCCGTCCGTGACCGCCATGACCTGGGTGCCGCCGTCGACGGGGAAGTCGATGCCGGTGTGGCGGGCCGCCCAGTGCGTCCCGGACGCGCCGAACATCTCGCCGAGCCCGTGCTGGGCGACCGGGAGGATGACCTTCGGGAGCTCGGGCTCCGGCGTCGGGGCCGGAGCGGCGAGCGCCGTCCCGCCCGCCGGGCCGGCGGGCTGGGTGCCGGAGAGGGGAGCGCGGGCGTCGCCGCGGGATGCCTGGTCGGCCTCGCCCGCGGCGAGGACCTGCTGGGCGGCGGCCCTGGCGGGCGCGGTGTCCGGGGCCTCGGCGGCCTGCTCGGGGGCCCGGCCGGCCGCCTGCGCACGCTGCTGGTCGGCCTCGCCCTGGACGGTCGCGGCGGCTGCCCCGGCCACTCCGAGGGCGGCCATCGACGGCAGCGCGACGCGCAGCAGGGCGGTCCGGGTGGCGGCCTTGGCGGCGCCGCGGCGCTGGGCGCGCGACTGCTCGCGGGCGGCCACCCGCAGCTCCGCACGGGTCGGGCGGGCGGCTGCGTCGGGAGCCATCGGGGGCTGCCTCCTCGGTGGACCTCGGGCACATCGTCGGGCGAGGGGAAGGGCGAGGGGAGGGACGGACGGAAAGGCGAGGGGAAAACAGCCGAGACTGTAGCCGTAACGCCGGGATCCGGACAAAAGTCCGTATGTCAAGAGGGGAGTTGGCGGCCTGCGGACGGAGCCGTCGGGGTATACCCGTCGGTAGCAAGGGGTGGGCCTGTGATTTTGCCCTCCTCTTGAGGGGCGGCACGGTCAGTCCGCCCGGGTGACGCTAACCTCCCCTCAGGTTGTTATTGCTGGTTAACCGCGCCCGTGCCCGACGAGGTCCGGTGGGTGGTGGACGACGAAGTCCAGGAGGCAGTGATGGGTGTGTCAGGCCCGATCCGTGTGGTGGTCGCCAAGCCCGGGCTCGACGGTCACGACCGCGGCGCCAAGGTCATCGCGCGTGCCCTGCGTGATGCCGGTATGGAGGTCATCTACACCGGCCTGCACCAGACGCCCGAGCAGATCGTCGACACCGCGATCCAGGAGGACGCGGACGGCATCGGGCTGTCGGTCCTCTCCGGGGCGCACATGACGCTCTGCGCGCGGGTGCTGGAGCTGCTGCGGGAGCGCGAGGCGGAGGACATCAAGGTCTTCTGCGGCGGCATCATCCCGGAAGAGGACATCGTCGAGCTCAAGGCGATGGGCGTCGCGGACATCTTCACCCCGGGGACGCCGACCCGGGACGTGGTGGCCTGGGTCGAGGCGAACCTGCGGGCCGCGAGCTGACCCCTCGGGCGGAGGTGTTCCGCGGGGCGCGCGCCTGCCGGGTACGCGCCCGCCGAAGTGCGCGCCTGCCGTAGCGCGCCCGCTGCGGGCGAGCGGCTGCTTCCACCGAGCGGCTGCTTCCACCGTGCGCCTGCTTCGACCGTGCGCCAGCCGGGTGCGTGCCCGAGGGGTGCGCGCCGATGGGGCGCGTGCCTGCCGAGCGCTGGGCCGGGCCGGTACGGGACACCCCCGTACCGGCCCGGCCGCGTTCCGGCGCGGGCGGTCAGGCGCCGAGTTCGGCGAGCATCGCCTCCCGGAAGCGCAGGGTGCCGGCCAGCCGGGAGAAGGTCTCGGCCCAGGCGCCGGCGGGCGCCGCCTCGGCGGCCAACTCCTCGACGGCGGTGGCCGTTGCGGGGGAGAGCGCGCGCTCCGTCATGCCGAGCACCCCGCTGTGGCTCCACGGGTACGCCCCGGAGGCGGCCGCCCGGGCGAGCGCCGCGACGACGGCGGTGGACAGCGGCGGGGTCCACGGAGCCGCGCAGGCCCCGAGCAGTTGGAAGGCCTCGCCGAGGCCGTGCACCTCGATGAACGCGGCCGTCCAGACGGCGCGTTCGGCGGCCGGGAGGACGGCGAGCAGCTTGGCGGGGGCCCCGGTGCTCCGGGGGGCACGGGCGGCGCGGCCGCCGCGGGACCCCGGTGCGGGGGCCGGGGCGGGGCCCAGCAACGCCCGTGCCCAGTCGGCGTCCTGCTGGCGGACGGCGGCCCTGGCCCAGGCCTCGCGCAGGTCGTCGGCCCAGCTGCTGTCGCTCTCGTCGAGGCTGTCGCCCACCCGGAGCCCGAGCAGCCGGCCCGGCGTCAGACCGGTGGACTCCGGCCACAGCGAGAGCGGCGTGGCGGCGATCACCTCGCCGAACCACCAGGCCCGCTCGCCGCGCCCGGTGGGCGACTTGAGTGGTATGCCGTCGCGCTGCATCGCGGTGTCGCACTCGGTGGGCGGGGTGACGAGCAGGTGCGTGCCGCGCTCGGAGAGGCGGACGGCGGCCCGGGCGCGCTCGGCCATCCGGTGGGCGAGGGTGGAGCCGGGGAGGGTCGAGAGCAACTCGGCGGCGGTGGCCCGGACGTTCTTGCTGCGATCGCCCAACGCGGCTTCGAGGAAGGGCTCGTCGGCGAGCGAGAGGCCGTCCTGGAGGGCGTCCAGGAAGAGCAGCCGGTCCTCGGCGCGCTCGGTGGGCCAGGTGCTCACCAGCAGGGCGAGGCCGGCGGCGGGGTCGCTCCGGCGCAGCGCGGTCAGATGGGTGACGCGCTCGGCGAAGAGCCCCTCGTGCCAGAGGTGGTGGTCCCCGGGAGCCGCCGCTCCGTCGGGTCCGTCCGGTCCGCCGGGCGCGGCCGTGCCGGCGGGCGCGTCCGTGGTGGTGCGGAGGACGAAGCGCCAGTCGGCGTTCCGGGCGGCGAGCCAGCGGCCCAGGGGGCCGGCCAGCGCCACGGCGTCGGGGCGCAGCTCGGTCCGGCCGCGGGCGGCGTCCAGCAGGGCCGGTACGGCGGCGGCGGGTGGGCGGAAGCCCCGGGCGCGGGCGGTGGCGAGCCACTGCGGGAGCAGTTCGGTGAGGTTGGCGAGGGTGCCGGGGGATCCGGCGCCCCGGCTGCCGAGCAGGAGGGTGAGCCGGCGGGCCGCGGGGGCGGGCAGTTCGGGCCGGTGGTCCTCGGGGGCGGGGGCGGCGAGCTGGGCGGTGACGGCCTCGCCGGCGGGGGCCGGGCGGGCTCCGGCGCGGCGGCGGACGGTCTCCAGGGCGGCGAGTTCGAGCAGGGCGGTGGCCGGGTCGGTGCGGTCGACGGCCAGGTGGGCGGCGGAGTCACCGGCGGCCGGGGGCGGCAGGGGGCGGCGGTCGGTGCCGAGGAGGGCGGTGGTGTGGAGGGACTCCCAGGGGTCGGTCGGGGTCGGGGCGGTGGGCGGCACGCGGGGCTCCTGCGGGTCGGTGGGTGCTGGTCGGAGGCTCTCGGGCGGGTGGGGCGCCGGGGCCCGCGGCGGGCCCGTGGGCCGCGCGGGCCGGTCCCCGCTTCGGGGCCTACCCGGTGGTGAGGTCGATCGGGCGGTGGTCCGCGCCCCAGGCGGTGACCGGGGCGAAACCGTGGTGGCCCTGCTCGCCGAAGACGGTGAGGGGGCGGCCGGTGGAAACGGCCGCGAGGCGCCAGAGGGCCGCTTCGGGGATGGCACCGCGGTGGACCGGGAGCGTGTGCCGGCCGTCGGTGAGCTGCCAGCCGTCGGGGGTGAGGACCGGGACGACGCCGGTCAGGACGGCCGGCCAGGCGTCCAGCCAGGGATCGTCCGCGACGGCGTCGCCGTAGGCGGCGACCGCTTCGGCGGGGGTGAGCCCGGGCGGCGGGGCGGCGGGGCCCTGGCCGGGGGCGTCGTAGCGGGTGCCGAGGGCGGCGCGCAGGGGGCGGGCCCCGGGGTGGAAGGCGAGTTCGGCCTCCAGCAGGTGGCCGGTGGGGAGAGCGAGGTCGGGGGCCCGGCCGGGGCGGCCGAAGGCGAGGAGCAGGGCGGCCCGGCCGGTCTTCGCGCCGCGCAGCCAGAGCCGGCGGGTGGTGAGGCGTTCGTCCGCTGCGCCGTCCAGCGGGGAGGTGCGGCTGCCGAGGACGTACCAGCGGTCGCGGACGGTGGGGCCGGCCAGCACCTCGGCGGCGTCGGTGGTGTAGCCGACCCGGGCCCGGACGGTGGCGGCGAGCGGGGCGGGCAGGTCGTCGATCCGGGTGGCGGCGGTGGCGAGCAGATGGAGCATGGCGTACTCCTCCAGGAGGTCGGGCCCGGTGACGGCGTCGAGTTCGCGGACGCGGGTGGCGAGGCCGGGGGCCTGGGCGTCGACCATCCGGGCGGCGACCTCCTCCCAGGGGCCGGCGGCGGACGGGTCCGCGAGGCCGTGGCGGACCCGGTCGGCCAGCCGCAGACGCAGCTCACCGGCGCCGGCGGCCACCCGGGCGTGGCGCTTCTCGGCCCGGCGGAGGGCGGCGGCCGGGTCGGCCGCGGCGGTGGCGCCGGTCGGCCGCCGCTCGGCACGGTCGCGGCGCTCGGCCAGCCAGTCGGATGCCCAGTCGGAAGGCTCGCCGGCCGGGACGGCCTCGGGGGTGCCGCTCCAGAGCAGCAGCAGCCCGAGCGCGTGCTTGCAGGGGAACTTCCGGCTCGGGCAGGTGCACGAGTAGGCGGGCGTGGCCAGCTCGACGGCGGTGCGGTAGGGCGTCCGGCCGCTGCCCCTGCACTCGCCCCAGAGCGCGGCGCCGTCGGTGCCCGTGGCCGACCAGGGCGCGGGCGAGGAGAGCTTGCCCGCGGCCTTCTGCGAGCTCGCGTCGGGTGCCAGGGACAGGACGTGTTCGGTGCTCCAGCGTTCCTCCATGCCGACGACGGTAGGCGGAGGGACTGACAGGCCGGGTGGTCGAACTGAGGTCCGGTCAGGATTGTCAGTGGTCCGGTGCAGGGTGGTTCCCACAGGCCGGGACGCCGACCTGGCTCCCCCCGATCACCTCGCCGCCCGCCACCGGTGTGTCCGGCGGCCGACCCGAAGGAGCCCCCTGATGACCGACGTTCTGCGGCAGCACGCGGAGGACGCCTTCGCGGCGGAACTGGCCGCGCTGGCCGCGCAGGACGACCACCCGCGTCCCGAGCACTGGAAGCTCTCGCCGTGGGCCGTCGCCACCTATCTGCTCGGTGGCGAGCTGCCGGACGGCACCGTGGTCACCCCCAAGTACATCGGCCCGCGGCGGATCGTCGAGGTCGCCGTGACGACGCTGGCCACGGACCGGGCGCTGCTGCTGCTCGGCGTGCCCGGCACCGCGAAGACCTGGGTGTCGGAGCACCTCGCGGCGGCGATCAGCGGCGATTCGACCCTGCTGGTGCAGGGGACGGCCGGTACGCCGGAGGAGGCCGTCCGGTACGGCTGGAACTACGCCCAGTTGCTGACCAACGGTCCGAGCCGGGCGGCGCTGGTGCCCTCGCCGCTGATGCGGGCGATGGCGGACGGGAAGATCGCCCGGGTCGAGGAGCTGACCCGGATCCCGGCGGACGTCCAGGACAGTCTGATCACCATCCTGTCGGAGAAGACGCTGCCGATACCGGAGTTGGGCGGCGAGACGCAGGCCGTGCGCGGGTTCAACCTGATCGCCACGGCGAACGACCGGGACCGCGGCGTCAACGAGCTGTCGAGCGCCCTGCGCCGACGGTTCAACACCGTGGTGCTGCCGCTCCCCGGCTCGCTGGAGGAGGAGGTGGACATCGTCACCCGGCGGGTCGACCAGCTCGGCCGCTCGCTGGAGCTCGCCCCACTGCCCGGTGGAGCCGAGGAGATCAGGCGGGTGGTGACGGTCTTCCGGGAGCTGCGGGCCGGCCTCACGGTGGACGGCCGGACGAAGGTGAAGACGCCGAGCGGCACGCTGTCGACGGCCGAGGCCATCTCGGTGGTGACCAACGGTCTGGCGCTGGCCACCCACTTCGGGGACGGCGTGCTGCGGGCCGGCGACGTCACGGCCGGCATCCTCGGCGCCGTCGTCCGGGATCCGGTGGCGGACCAGGTGGTCTGGCGCGAGTACGTCGAGGGCGTGCTGCGCGAGCGGGACGGCTGGAAGGACTTCTACCGCGCCGCCCGGGAGAACGCCCGCTGACGCCATGGCAGTTCATGGCAGTTCACGGCGGTTCGCGGCAGTTCGAGGCGGTCCAAGGCAGTTCAAGGCAGTTCAGAGCAGTGCTGAGCAGTTCGATTCAGTCCGAGTCAGTTCGAGGCACGAGGAGGGAGGGCGCGATGAGCGCGGAGGTGACGCTGCTGGGCGTACGGCACCACGGTCCCGGCTCGGCCCGCGCGGTGGCCGCCGCACTGGAGCAGTTGCGGCCGGACGCGGTGCTGATCGAGGGCCCGCCGGAGGCCGATCCGATCGTCGGGCTGGCGGCCGAGAAGGACATGGTGCCACCGGTCGCCCTGCTCGCCCACGTCGTGGACGACCCGGCCAGGGCCGCGTTCTGGCCCTACGCCGAGTTCTCCCCGGAGTGGGTGGCGATCCGGTACGGACTCGACGCCGGCGTACCGGTCCGCTTCATCGACCTCCCGGCGGCCTACGGCCTAGCCGAGGAGCGGGAGCAGCCGGAGCAGGGGGAGGAGCCGGAGCGGGCGGCGGACCCGATCGGGATGCTCGCCGAGGCCGCCGGCAGCGACGACCCGGAGCGCTGGTGGGAGGACGTGATCGAGCACCGCTCGCCCGGTACCGACGCGCTGGCCCCGTTCGCCGCGGTCGCCGAGGCGATGGCGGCGCTGCGCGAGGACGTCGCGCCCGGCGGGCCCGTCCGGCGCGACGACCTGCGGGAGGCGTACATGCGCCAGCAGATCCGGGCCGCCAAGCGGGCCGGGCACCGGCGGATCGCCGTGGTCTGCGGGGCGTTCCACGTCCCGGCGCTGGCCGTGCTGCCGACCGTCGCGCACGACCGGGCGGTGCTGGCCGGCCTGCCGAAGAAGGTGCGCACCGACATCACCTGGGTGCCGTGGACGCACCGCCGGCTCTCCCAGCAGAGCGGTTACGGCGCCGGGATCGTCTCGCCGGGCTGGTACCACCACCTGTTCACCACCACGGGTGATCCGGTGCCGCTCTGGTTGACCAGGGCCGCCGACCTGCTGCGGGCCGAGGACCACCCGGTCTCCTCGGCGCACGTGATCGAGGCCGTCCGGCTGGCCCGGACGCTGGCGGTGATGCGCGGCCGCCCGCTCGCCGGCCTGACCGAGACCCTGGACGCCGTCCGCTCGGTGATGTGCGACGGCTCGGACGTCGCACTGGCGCTGGTGCACGACCGCCTGGTCACCGGGGACGTCCTCGGCGGGGTGCCGGACGGCGCTCCGGCGGTGCCGTTGCAGCGGGACCTGACCCGGCTGCAGCGCTCGCTGCGGCTGAAGCCGGCGGTCGAGCCGCGGGAGTTGGACCTGGACCTGCGTAAGGAGAACGACGCGGCCCGCTCCCGGCTGCTGCACCGGCTGCGGCTGCTCGGCATCGACTGGGGCGTGCCGAGCCGCTCCGCCGTCACCTCGACGGGCACCTTCCGGGAGAGCTGGCGGCTCTGCTGGCAGCCCGAGTTCGCCGTCCGGATCGCCGAGGCCGCCCAGTGGGGCACCACCGTCGAGGAGGCGGCGACCGGCCGGGCGGTCGGCGCGGCGCGGGCCGCGGTGGAGCTCGCCGAGCTGACCGCCCTGGTCGAGACCTGCCTGCTGGCCGGGCTGGCCGACGCGCTGCCCGCCGTGATGCGGATCCTCGCCGACTGCGCCGCGCTCGACACCGACGTCGCCCAGCTGGCCGGGGCGCTGCCGGCGCTGGTCCGCGCGCTGCGCTACGGCGATGTCCGCGGCACCGACCACCGTGCGCTCGGCGAGGTCGCGACCGGCCTCGCCGACCGGATCTGCGTCGGGCTGCCGCCCGCCTGCACCGGGCTGGACACGGCCGGCGCGGAGGCGGTGCGCGGTCGGCTCGACGAGGTGCACGGCGCGATCGGCCTGCTGGAGGCGGGCAGCGGGCTCGTCGACCGGTGGGCCGGGACGCTGCGGGCGCTCGCCCGCCGCGAACCGGTCGGCGGTCCGGCCACGGGCGTGCCCGGCCTGCTGCGCGGGCGCGCCGTCCGGCTGCTGCTGGACGACGGACGGCTCGACTCGGAGGAGGCCGGCCGCCGGATGGGCCTCGTCCTCTCGGCGGCCAACGCCCCGGCGGACGCGGCCGGCTGGGTGGAGGGCTTCCTCAGCGGCGGCGGCGCCCTGCTGCTGCACGACACCCGGCTGCTCGGCCTGCTCGACGGGTGGCTGACGGCGGTGCCGGCCGAGGTCTTCACCGATGTGCTGCCGCTGCTGCGCCGCACCTTCTCCGCGCTGGAGGCGGGCGTCCGCACCACCGTCGGCAGCAGGGTCGCGGCCGGTCCGCTGGGCACCGAGCCGGTGGCGGCGGCGGGCACGGGCCCCGAGCTGGATCCGGCCCGCGCCGACGCGGCGCTGCCCGTGGTCGCCCTGCTGCTCGGCCTGCCCGGCTGCCCGGTCCACCCCGCGGGGCCGCCGCGGATCCCCCGACAGGCCGAGGGCCGCGACACCTGACCCCGCACCCGGCGCGCCCGGCGCGACGCGCCCGACCCGATGCGCCCGCACCCGCACCCGACGCGCCCGACCCGACGCACCGACGCGCCCGACCCGATGCGCCCGCACCCGCACCCGACGACGCACCTGACCCGATGGACCGGAAGGAGCACCCGATGGCAGAGGCCACCACCCCCGCCGCTCCCGTCACCCTCGCCGCCGAGGAGCGGCTGCGCCGCTGGCGGCTGGTGCTCGGCGGCGAGGCGGACGGCACCGGCAGCGCGCTGCGCGGCCGGGACGCCGCGATGGACGGCGCGCTCGCCGCGCTGTACCGGGGCACGCCGCAGGAGGGCCGGGCCGGGCGGTCCGGCCGGCGCACCGCGGGGCTGGGCGGCTCGGCGCCGCAGGTGGCCCGGTGGCTCGGGGACATCCGCGAGTACTTCCCCACCAGCGTCGTCCAGCTGATGCAGCAGGACGCCATCACCCGCCTCGGCCTGGACCGCCTGCTGCTGGAGCCGGAGATGCTGGAGGCCGTCGAGCCCGACGTCCACCTGGTCGCCACCCTGCTCTCGTTGAAGCACGCGCTGCCCGAGACGACCCGGGAGAGCGCCCGTGCGGTGGTCGGCAAGGTGGTCGCGGAGCTGGAGCGCCGGCTCGCCGACCGCACCCGGGCCACCCTGGGCGGCGCGCTGGACCGCAGCGCCCGGGTGAACCGCCCGCGCCACCGCGACATCGACTGGGACCGCACCATCCGGGCCAACCTGAAGAACTACCTGCCCGAGCACGGCACCGTCGTCCCCGAGCGGCTGGTCGGCTACGCCCGGGCGCAGCGCGCGGTGAAGAAGGACGTCATCCTCTGCATCGACCAGTCCGGCTCGATGGCCCCCTCGGTGGTGCACTCGGCGGTGTTCGGCGCGGTGCTGGCCTCGATGAGGACGCTGGACACCCGGCTGGTGGTCTTCGACACCTCGGTGGTCGACCTCACCGAGCAGCTCGGCGACCCGGTGGACGTCCTGTTCGCGACCCAGCTCGGCGGCGGCACCGACATCAACCGCGCGCTGGCCTACTGCCAGTCGAGGATCACCCGCCCGTCCGAGACCGTCGTGGTGCTGATCAGCGACCTCTACGAGGGCGGCATCCGGAACGAGATGCTCAAGCGGGTGGCGGCGATGAAGGCGGCCGGCGTCCAGTTCGTCGCGCTGCTCGCGCTCTCCGACGAAGGGGCGCCCGCGTACGACCACGCGCACGCGGCCGCCCTGGCCACGCTCGGCGCCCCCGCGTTCGCCTGCACGCCGGACGCGTTCCCGGACGTCATGGCGGCGGCGATCGAGAAGCGGCCGATCCCCGTCCCGCCGCAGGGCGGGTAGCGACCGGGTGCGCGGGTTCACCCGGACGAGCGAACCCGGGCCCGGCCCCACCGCTGATCTGCGCACCTGCTGAGCAGGGCGCGCGGCAGCCGGTCGGGGCCTGGCTGTGACGGTTCTCACCCAAGCCGGGCCGGTCCCGGGCGAAACACGCCTGCCGTCCGGGGATAACCTGCCAGACGGACGTGACGCGCGTGTTGATTGACGTGTGCGCCCGTGGCTGTGTGGGCCGCAAGGCCGTACCTCTGCGTACCCGCACCGCCCCGACGACCCGCAGCGAAGATCCTGCCGTGGCACGCTCGTAGAGACACAATCCGCGACCACGAACAAGGACAAACACGTGGACCTGTTCGAGTACCAGGCGAGGGACCTCTTCGCCAAGCACGGGGTTCCCGTGCTTGACGGTGATGTCATCGAGACCGCCGCAGACGCTGCCGCCATCGCGGAGCGCTTCGGCGGCCGCGCCGTCGTCAAGGCTCAGGTGAAGGTGGGCGGCCGAGGCAAGGCCGGTGGCGTGAAGCTCGCCGCCGACCCGGCGGACGCCGTCGCCAAGGCCGAGGCGATCCTCGGGATGGACATCAAGGGCCACACCGTTCACAAGGTGATGCTGGCCCAGACGGCGGACATCAAGGAGGAGTACTACGTCTCCTTCCTGCTGGACCGCACCAACCGCACCTTCCTGGCCATGGCCAGCGTGGAGGGCGGTGTGGAGATCGAGGTCGTCGCGGAGGAGAACCCCGAGGCGCTCGCCAAGATCCCGGTCGACGCCAACGAGGGCTGCACCCCGGAGAAGGCCGCCGAGATCGTCGCCGCCGCGAAGTTCCCGGCGGAGATCGCGGACCAGGTCGCCGATGTCCTGCAGAAGCTCTGGGTCGTCTTCATCAAGGAGGACGCCCTCCTCGTCGAGGTCAACCCGCTGATCAAGTCCGGCGACGGCAAGATCATCGCGCTCGACGGCAAGGTCTCCCTGGACGAGAACGCCGAGTTCCGCCAGCCCGAGCACGAGGCGCTCGAGGACAAGGCCGCCGCCAACCCGCTGGAGGCGGCGGCGAAGGCCAAGGGCCTGAACTACGTCAAGCTCGACGGCCAGGTCGGCATCATCGGCAACGGCGCGGGTCTCGTCATGAGCACCCTCGACGTGGTCGCCTACGCGGGCGAGAGCCACGGCGGCGTCAAGCCCGCCAACTTCCTCGACATCGGTGGCGGCGCGTCCGCCGAGGTCATGGCGAACGGCCTGGAGATCATCCTGGGCGACCCCGACGTCAAGTCGGTCTTCGTCAACGTCTTCGGTGGCATCACCGCGTGCGACGCCGTCGCGAACGGCATCGTGCAGGCCCTGGCCCTGCTGGAGTCCAAGGGCGAGAACGTCTCCAAGCCGCTGGTCGTCCGCCTGGACGGCAACAACGCCGAGCTTGGTCGCAAGATCCTCGACGACGCCAACCACCCGCTGGTGCAGCGCGTCGACACCATGGACGGCGCCGCCGACCGTGCCGCCGAGCTGGCCAACAAGTAAGGAAGGGGACTTAACACCATGGCTATCTTCCTTACCAAGGACAGCAAGGTCATCGTCCAGGGCATGACCGGCTCCGAGGGCATGAAGCACACCCGCCGCATGCTCGCCTCGGGCACCCAGATCGTCGGTGGCGTGAACCCGCGCAAGGCCGGCACCACGGTCGACGTCGACGGCACCGACGTGCCCGTCTTCGGCTCCGTCGCCGAGGCCATCGAGAAGACCGGTGCCGACGTCACCGTCATCTTCGTGCCGCCGAAGTTCACCAAGGACGCCGTCGTCGAGGCCATCGACGCCGAGATCGGCCTCGCGGTCGTCATCACCGAGGGTGTCCCGGTCCACGACTCGGCCGCCTTCTGGGCGTACGCGGGCTCGAAGGGCAACAAGACCCGGATCATCGGCCCGAACTGCCCGGGCCTGATCAGCCCCGGACAGTCCAACGCCGGCATCATCCCGGCGGACATCACCCAGGCCGGCAAGATCGGCCTGGTGTCGAAGTCCGGCACCCTGACCTACCAGCTCATGTACGAGCTGCGGGACATCGGCTTCTCCTCGGCCGTGGGCATCGGCGGTGACCCGGTCATCGGGACCACCCACATCGACGCTCTCAAGGCCTTCCAGGAGGACCCGGAGACCGAGCTCATCGTCATGATCGGTGAGATCGGCGGCGACGCCGAGGAGCGTGCCGCGGCCTACATCGCCGAGCACGTCACCAAGCCGGTCGTCGGCTACGTCGCGGGCTTCACCGCCCCCGAGGGCAAGACCATGGGCCACGCCGGCGCCATCGTCTCCGGCTCCTCGGGCACCGCGCAGGCGAAGAAGGAGGCCCTGGAGGCCGCCGGCGTCAAGGTCGGCAAGACGCCGTCCGAGACCGCCCGCCTGGCGCGTGAGCTGATCAACGGCTGACGCTCGCCCTGCGCATCGAGCGCCCCGTCCGGATCTCCGGGCGGGGCGCTCGCCGTTGTGGCGGGGCCTCCGGCCGGGAGAGCGGCGGCCCCACCGTTCGCCGATCCGGCCGCGGCTCCGGCGGTCGCCGGTGAGGTGTGGCCCGTCGCCCCGGCGCCCCGGCGTCCCGGCGTCCCGGCGTCCCGGCGCCCCGTCGCCCCGGCGCCCCGGCGTCCGCCCTGGCCCGGGTCGGAGGCCGGGGACTCCGTCGGCGGGCCGCTCAGCGGTCCGCCGGGCAGGGGAGGAGCGACCAGCGGGTGCAGGCCGCCGGCCCGCCCGCCGAGCCGGGCGGGGGCAGGGCCGCCGCGGCGCGCGCGGCGGCCGGCAGCTCCCACAGCGGCGCCCGGGGCGGCGGCGGGTCCGCCACGACCGGCTCGACCCCGGGCGTCGGACTGCACCAGAGACTGCGGATGCCCGTCGGCGGACCGTCCGGGACGAGCGGCACGGCGGAGCCGTTGACCGCGCCGCAGACCGCCTGCTTCGGCGGTTCGGGGGCCCGGTGGAACAGCGACCCCGGGCCGCTGCCGGCCAGTGTCGCCGCCGCCGCGCCGCCGACCGCCACCGTGATCAGCACCGCCGCCCCGGTCCGGGTGGCGTTCGCCAGTCGGTGCCTGGCGCGCAGCACCGGCACCGGAGGCCGTTGCGGCTCCGGGCAGCCGCGGACGGCGGCCCGGTGCAGCAGTCCGGCGAGCCCGTCGGCGAAACCCTCGGCGGCCGGATCGGACCCGACCAGGTCCGGTACCCACTCCGCCAACGCCGCCCGGGCGGCCCACACCCGGCCCTCGGCGGCCGCCACGGTCGACTCCACCTCGACGGCCACGGCGGTGGCGGGCAGGCCCAGGCCGTCGTGCAGCACCAGCGCCCGGCGCTGCGGGCGGGAGAGCCGCTTGAGCGCCTTGAGCAGAGCGCGGTCCCGGTCGGTGAGCCGGTCGTGGTCCGGCAGTACGGCCTGCGACTCGTCGGCCGGGCGGACCTTGATCCGCCGGTGCGGCAGCCGCCAGACGTGCGTCCGCCGCGGACCGCCCCGGTGCCACGGCGAGAGCGCCGCCTCACAGGCCCGCGCCCGCACCCAGCCCTCCGGATCGGCCCCGGCCGCCACCTCGTCCCAGTGCCGGCGCGCCTCGCCGAAGGCCAGCCGCACGCAGTGCACGGCGCGGTGCTTGCAGGAGGTGAGCAGGAAGACCTGTTGGACCAGGCGGGTGTGGGCGGCCTCGTACAGCTCCTCGAAGGACGGTACGGGTACGGCGTCCAGGGGCTCCGAGGTCGCACCTGCCGCGTTCGCGGCGGCCAGCGCGGCGGCGGCGGGCCTGTGGTCGTTCGGCTCGGGGGCGCTCCCGCCGTCGGTGCGAGGCGACCCGGCGGGTGCGGGGCCGTCGGCGGGGTTCGTCCGGGCGGGCGGCTTCGCGGCGGTGCCGGCCGGCCTGCCGCCGTTCGGCCGCGGCGGCGCGCCTGACGCCGGTCCGCTCCGGGGGGCGGTGCGGCCGTCGGTGCGGGGCGTCCCGGAGGCGGTGGGGGTGTTCACCGCGCCGGTGGCCGGGGCGCCGGGTGTGCCGTCGTCAGTGCGGGGCGTCCCGGAGGCGGCGGGGGTGTGCGCGGCACCGGCCTTGCCGCCGTTCGGCCGGGGTGTCCCGGGGCGCGTGGGGGTCGAGTCGGCGGCGGGTCGCGGCGTGGGGGCCTCCTCCCCGGGGCGCGGGGCTCCGTGGGAGGCGGCGTCGCCCGGGCCGGTCGGCCGGGCCTTGGCGTGCCCGCGCCGTTCCCGCCCGGCCGGTTGCTCCACCGGGGTGCCGGGCCCCGGCGTGTCCGGCGGGCCCGGCACCCCGGAGGCGCCCTGGGCGGGGCTCAGCAGTGCGGCGAAGGCGACGATCTCGGCGTGGGTCCGCGTGCCGAGCTTGCGCATGGCCCGGTGCTGGTAGCTGCGCGCGGTGGCCGGGGTGACGCCGAGCGCCGCCGCCGACTGGGCGAGGTCCCGGCCCGCCGCGAGGTGGGCGAGGGCCTGGGCTTCACGGGGCGTCAACTGCCGCAGCAGCCGGAGCGCCTCGCTCTGCTCTCCGGCCGGCCCGTTCGCCCCGGTGGCCCGGCCGGGCCCGTCGGCACCCGCGGCACCGGCGACGCCCGCGGCGGCCTGCGCCCCCCGGCCCCGTTCGGTCCGGCCCTTTCCGGGGCGTTCCCTCCCGGGGCGTCCCTGGGGTGCCGGGGGGTCGGCGGATCCGGCGGTCCGGGCGGGGTGGTTGGCGGCGGCGGCGTCGGCCGGGCGCTCGGCGGTCGGCGGCGTGGTCATCAGACGCTCCGGGCCGGAGCGGGGGCGACGGCATGAGGGCAGGGTCTGAAAATGCGCATAAGCCAATAATCTGGGACACGACGGTGGTTTGCCTCTTCACGGAGCATGGCGAGTCGCCTTGGCACCATGAGGCGCATGACGCAGCTGATGGGCCGTCCGATCCTGGAAGTGCCGGGCGAGCTGGGCGCCAGACCCGTCCTGGCCGACGTGCTCACGGGGGTGCGGACGGCGCTGCTCGGCCTGGCGGTGGTCGCCGTCCCGGCCCTCGGGCTCTGGGTGGTGACCCCGTACGCGGACGACGGCGCGGCCGGCGCCGTTCGGCTGGCCGGGGCGCTCTGGCTGCTCGGGCACGGCGCGCCGGTGCTCCGCGGCGCCCTGGACGCCCCGCTGACCGTGACTCCGCTGCTGCTCGGCCTGCTGGCGGTGGGCCAGCTCCACCGCGCGGGTGCCCGGGCGGCGGCCCGGCGCCGGCTGCGGCCGCGCTGGAGCGGTCCGTTGGCGGTGTGGTCCGGCTACTGCGCCGTCGCCGTGGTGGTGGTCGCGCAGTGTTCGGGCGCGGGCCTGTTCCGGGCGCGGGTGCTGCCGGACGTCCTGGTGGTGGCGCTGGTGGCGGCCGTCGCGACGGCCTTCGGCGCCCGGGCGACCGGGGCGCCCTCGCCGAGGTCCGGACCGACGTCCTGGCCGGCGCCCTGGCGGGTGCTCCGGCGGCGGGCGCTGGACGGGCTGCCCGCCTGGGCCCGCCTGGACGGGGGCGCGGCGGCGATCCGGTCGGCGGCGCTGGCCGCCGGTGCGGGGCTGGTGGCGGCGGGTGCAGCGGTGGTCGCGGTGGCGGCGCTGCTGGACGCGGTGACCGGGGGCGGCCACGGCACGGCGGCGCTCGCTCAGGGCCCGGCCGCGGTCGCCGGACTGCTGCTGCTCAGCGTGGCGCTGCTGCCGAACGCGGTGCTCTGGGGGACGGCCTACGCGCTGGGCCCGGGGTTCGCGGCGGGTGCGGGGACGGTGGTGGCGCCGTCCGGCACGGTGCGGGGGCCGGTGCCGGACTTCCCGCTGTTCGCCCTGCTGGCGGAGCCCGGCGCGGGCGGTTGGCGGCAGCTGGTCTGCCTGCTGCCGGCCCTGGCCGGGGTGGTCCCGGCCGTCCTGATCGGCCGTGCGGCGGCCGGGGCCCGGTACCCGGGCGGCGCGGACCGGACCATCCGGCAGCGGGAGGAGCCGGCGCCGGCCCGGCCCGGCCCGTGGCGGCCGGCGGGGACGGTCGTCGCCGTGCTGGCGGTGGCCCTGCTGACCGGTGCGGCCGCCGCGGTGCTCGGCTGGCTCTCCGGCGGGGCGCTGGCCGGCGGCCGGATGGCGGAGCTGGGCCCGGCGCCGTGGCGGACGGGGCTGGCGGCGGCGGGCTGGATCGCCGCGGTGGCCGTCCCGGGCGCCCTGCTGACCCGGGCCCGGGTCGCGGCCCGGGCGTCGGCCACCACGGCGGCGGCCGGGGCGGACACCGGACTCGATACCGACGCGGTCGGCCTCTCCCGGGGCGGGACCGTCGGCGTCCCCGGAACCGTCGGCCCCGGAACCGTCGGATTGCCCGGGGCCGTCGGCGCCCCCGGGAGCGGCGCGATCGCCGGCCGCGCGCGCCGGGGCGTGCTGTGGCTGCGCGCCCGCGCGTACGCCGTGGTGCTGCGGCTGGGTCGGTCGGCCGACGGCGCGGAGGCGGCCGCGGAGGACGCGACCGGCCTGGACGAGCTGGACTGACGGGGCCGCCGTCCGTCCGCCCGTCCGCTACCCGCTACTCGCTCTTCGAGGTGATGTCCACGTACCACTTCGGCGCGAGGCGCTCGCAGTTGTCCGCGCCGGTCGAGGTGAGCGAGTCCCGGACGCAGGTCACGTAGTCGTTGTAGTAGAGGCTGAGGCCGATCACCGAGGAGACGAAGACCACCGTCATCGCGCCGGTGAGCACCCCGGCGAGGGCGGCCGGGGTCAGCGGGTTGGGGGCGGCGGACTCGCCGGCGGCGGGTGCCGCCCCGCCGGTCGCGGTCGCGGCGGCCGGCTTGGGGGCCCGCATCGCGGCGACTCCCCAGACGATGGCCAGCGCGCCGACGAACAGCGCCACGTAGTGCAGTGAGGCGAACGCGCAGACCAGCGCGCCCATACCGGCCAGCGCGGCGTTGCGGGCCTTGCGCTGCGCCGGGTCGCTCGGGTCGAGCTTGGGCGGCTGCGGGGCGGGCGGGCGGGGGTGCCAGCCGTCGCCCTGGTAGCCGGGGCTCCACGGGTGCGGCGGCGGGACCTCGGGCCGCCCGTCCGGGTTCCCGCCGCCGTCGGTGCCGTCGGCACCGTTGGAACCGCTGGAACCGTCCGAACCTCCGGCGGGCCCGGGGTTGCGGGGCTGCCACGGCTGGTCCGGGGCATCCGCCGGCGGCGGCGCGAAGGGGTTGCGCTCGCCGGTGTTGTCACCGCTGCTCATGGTTCAGCCATTCCTTCTCGGTCGGTGGGGCGGACGCCCGCGCCACCCTATGATCCCGCAGTCGCCCGTGGGGCCTTCGGCGGCCTGCCTTCAGGGCGCGTTCCACCGCACCGGCGAACCCGCGAGGGCCCGCCCGCCCGGCCGCACCCGACGTCCCGCCCCCGGGCCCGCCGCCCCACTCCGTCGGCGCCCCGCCCCGCCCGACCGGCCACCGCCGGCAGCTCCGCACCACCCCGTCGCCGCCGTCGGCCCGCCGTCCGCGCACGGCCGGCGGGCGGACGCCGGGCCGACGGCGGGTGAACGGTGCCCCGATGGAGATCCCCGTCTCAACTACGCGCGTAGCGCCGTCAGGGCGTTTCAAGGGCCGTCCGACCAGCCGTTATCGTGGTGACGGTCAGCAGCTCAGATAGGTTCCCCGGGCCCGCATCGCGGCGGGTTCCTCCGGTGTTCCCCCTCGCTCGACCTGCCGTTCGTAGTGGCCCCACCGCCGGTGGATGTACCAGCGGGCGGCGCCCGACCTACGGAGAATCGCGCAGTGGCCGCCGCCCCCGCTCAACTCTTCCCGCCCCGCACTCCCGGCCCGGCCCGGCTGGTGGTGCTGGTCTCCGGCTCCGGCACCAACCTGCAGGCGCTGATCGAGGCCGTGGCCGATCCGGCCTTCGGCGCGGAGATCGTCGCCGTCGGTGCCGACCGTGACGGCATCGCGGGCCTGGAGCGCGCCGAGCGGGCCGGGCTGCCGGTCTTCGTGCACCGCCTGAAGGACTTCGCCGACCGCGCCGCGTGGGACGGCGCGCTGACCGCCTCCGTCGCGGAGCACCGGCCGGACCTCGTGGTCACGGCGGGCTTCATGAAGATCCTCGGCCCCGCGTTCATCGCGGCCTTCGCCGGGCGGATCATCAACACCCACCCCGCACTGCTGCCCGCCTTCCCCGGCGCCCACGGCGTCACCGACGCGCTCGCGTACGGGGTGAAGGTCGCCGGCTGCACCGTCCACCTGGTCGACGCCGGGGTGGACACCGGGCCGATCATCGCGCAGGGCGTCGTCGAGGTCACCGACGCCGACCACGCCGATGGCGGCGAAGCGCTGCACGAGCGCATCAAGACTGTCGAGCGAAAGCTGCTCGTCGACATCGTGGGCCGGCTGGCCCGCGAGGGTCACCGCATCGAGGACCGAAAGGTATGGATCCCGGCATGAGCGCCGCCCCCAGCACCACGTCCCCCGTCACCGCCCCCCTCGACGAGGAGAGCGGCGTCCGCCCGATCCGTCGCGCGCTGATCAGCGTGTACGACAAGACCGGTCTGGAGGAGCTGGCCCAGGGCCTGCACGCCGCCGGGGTCGCCATCGTCTCCACCGGCTCCACCGCCGGCCGGATCGCCGCCGCGGGCGTCCCGGTGACCGAGGTCTCCGAGCTGACCGGCTTCCCCGAGTGCCTCGACGGGCGCGTGAAGACGCTGCACCCCCGCGTGCACGCCGGTGTGCTCGCCGACCTGCGGCTGGAGTCGCACCGCGCGCAGCTCGCCGAGCTGGGCGTCGAGCCCTTCGAGCTGGTCGTGGTGAACCTCTACCCGTTCAAGGCCACCGTCGCCTCCGGCGCGAGCCCGGACGAGTGCGTCGAGCAGATCGACATCGGCGGCCCGAGCATGGTCCGCGCCGCGGCCAAGAACCACCCGTCGGTCGCCGTCGTCGTGGACCCGGCCCGCTACGGCGACGTGCTGAAGGCCGTCCAGGAGGGCGGCTTCGACCTGGCCACCCGCAAGCGCCTGGCCGGTGCCGCGTTCGCGCACACCGCCGCCTACGACGTCGCGGTGGCCTCCTGGTTCGAGGCCGGCTACGCGGCCGGCGACGTCGAGGGCTTCCCGGAGTTCCTGGGCGCCACCTACGAGCGCCAGAACGTGCTGCGCTACGGCGAGAACCCGCACCAGGGCGCCGCGCTCTACAGCGACGGCACCGGCGGCCTGGCCGGCGCCGAGCAGCTGCACGGCAAGGAGATGTCGTACAACAACTACGTCGACACCGATGCCGCCCGTCGCGCCGCGTACGACCACGCCGAGCCGGCCGTCGCGATCATCAAGCACGCCAACCCGTGCGGCATCGCCACCGGCGCGGACGTCGCCGAGGCGCACCGCAAGGCGCACGAGTGCGACCCGGTCTCCGCGTACGGCGGCGTGATCGCGGTCAACCGCCCGGTGACCGTCGAGCTGGCCGAGCAGATCGCCCCGATCTTCACCGAGGTCGTCGTCGCCCCCGGGTACGAGGACGGCGCCGTCGAGGTGCTGGCGCGCAAGAAGAACCTGCGGGTGCTGGTCGCCCCCGAGGCGCCGGCCAACCGCCAGGAGCTGCGCCCGATCTCCGGTGGCGTGCTGCTCCAGGACGCCGACCGGATCCACGCCGCGGGCGACGACCCGGCGAGCTGGACGCTGGCCACCGGCGAGGCGCTCCCCGCGGCCGAGCTGGCCGAGCTGGCGTTCGCCTGGCGGGCCTGCCGGGCCGTCAAGTCCAACGCGATCCTGCTGGCCAAGGGCGGTGCCTCGGTGGGCGTCGGGATGGGCCAGGTCAACCGGGTCGACTCGGCGAAGCTCGCCGTGGAGCGGGCCGGCGAGCGGGCCCGGGGCTCCTACGCGGCCTCCGACGCCTTCTTCCCGTTCGCGGACGGCCTGCAGATCCTGCTCGACGGCGGCGTCAAGGCCGTGGTGCAGCCGGGCGGTTCGATCCGGGACGAGGAGGTCGTCGCGGCCGCCGCCGCGGCCGGCGTGACGATGTACTTCACCGGTACCCGCCACTTCTTCCACTGACACCGGCGGTGTGACGGTACGACGGAGCGGCCCGGCCCCCTGGGAAGGGGACCGGGCCGCTCCGCTGTCGCCGGTGGGTGTTACTTCTTGATCACCAGGGTGCCGGCGGCACGGTCGTGCCAGCCCTGCAGCTTCCCGGAGTTGTCGAAGAACGGGGACAGGTAGACCAGCGCGGCGCCGATGTAGCAGAGGAACGCGCCGACGATCGGGATGATGAAGCGGATGAAGCCGCCGCCCAGGCCGGGGACCTGGCCGTTGCTCTCCTTGACGACGCGCAGGCCCAGGGCCATCTTGCCGAGGGTGGCGCCCGCGAAGGAGACCATCAGCCACTCGTACAGCAGGTTGAACACCGAGAGCACGCCGACCATGATCAGCATGGTGACGAAGAAGCCCGCGGCGGCGTCGTTGTTGGCGTTCAGGCAGTCGTAGTACGCCGAGTTGGAGCCGCCGTAGGTGTACTTGCCGCTGCAGTCCTGGGTGTCCTTGGCGATGCCGAGCGCGCTGGCCAGGCCGAGCGCCATCACCAGGGCGACGACCGCGCCGATCGCGAGGCCGTCGATCAGGCGGGCCAGGAAGCGCTGGCCCATGGTGGCGATCTTCACCGTGCCCAGCTGGGCGATGTTGATGTAGCCGTTGTTGGCCTGGAGGGTGCCCGGCATCGGCGCGTACCCGTACGTCGGCTGCTGCGGCACACCGTACTGCGGGGCCTGCGGCGGCTGCTGCGGGTAGCCGTACCCGGCGGCCGGCGGGGCCTGCTGGGGGTAGCCGTAGCCCTGCTGAGGGGGCTGCTGGCCGTACGGGTTGTTCGGGTCGGGCGGGTAACTCATCGATGCCTCCGGGCAGGGATGTGGGGACGTGGGACGGGACAGCGCTGGGTCCGGAACGCACCGGCGGGGCGAACTGCCGAGCGGACGGGACGATAGCGGAGCGCGGTGACAACGGGGGCGGACACGGTCCGGCGCCCGCCGGCACGGGCTGGCTCAGGAACGTGGGTGGCGCCGGTCCGGCGCGAACGGGAGCATCGACGGCTGCGGTCCTGGCAGCACGCGGCCGTGGCGGTCGGGCGGCACGGTGTGGTGTGGTCGGCTCACTCTGTTCTTCCCCCGGGTACGCCCCGCCGGTGTCCGTCGGCCCGTCACCGGGCCGGAGGCGGCAGGGAATGCCCGCTTATCGTCGACCGGGCGGCCCGGCGCTGTCCAGCCGCGCCCGCGTGGCGGACCGGACTGTGGCGCAACCGCAACGTGGTCCGAACGGTTTTCGAGCCTCCGGGGCTCCCCGGCACCGCTGTCGCCGGGGGCTGGCGCCGTCCGCCTCCGGCATCCGGGAGAATGGGGTCATGACTGCCCAGATTCTCGATGGCAAGGCCACCGCCGCCGCGATCAAGTCCGAACTCGCCGCCCGTGTGGTGGCCCTTCGTGCCAAGGGCGTCACGCCCGGTCTCGGCACCGTCCTGGTCGGCGACGACCCCGGCAGCCGCTGGTACGTCAACGGCAAGCACAAGGACTGCGCCGAGGTCGGCATCGCCTCCATCCAGCGCGAACTGCCCGCCACCGCCACCCAGGAGGACGTCGAGAACGTCGTCCGCGAGCTGAACGCCGACCCGGCCTGCACCGGTTACATCGTCCAGCTCCCGCTGCCCAAGGGCCTGGACCAGAACCCCGTCCTGGAGCTGATGGACCCGGACAAGGACGCCGACGGCCTGCACCCCACCTCGCTCGGCCGGCTCGCGCTGGGCATCGAGGGCCCGCTGCCCTGCACCCCGCTCGGCATCGTCGAGCTGCTGCGCCGCCACGACGTGGCGATCGACGGCGCCGAGGTGGTCGTGATCGGCCGCGGTGTCACCGTCGGCCGCTCGATCGGCCTGCTGCTCACCCGCCGCAGCGAGAACGCCACCGTGACCCTCTGCCACACCGGCACCCGGGACCTCGCCTACCACCTGCGCAAGGCCGACATCGTGGTCGCCGCCGCCGGGGTGCCGCACCTGGTCAAGCCGGAGGACGTCAAGCCCGGCGCGGCCGTGCTGGACGTCGGCGTCAGCCGCAGCGAGGGCAAGATCGTCGGTGACGTCCACCCGGGCGTGGCCGAGGTGGCCGGCTGGATCTCCCCGAACCCGGGCGGCGTCGGCCCGATGACCCGCGCCATGCTGCTGAACAACATCGTCGTGGCGGCCGAGCGCCGCGCCGGCCTCTGAACGACCGCGATCCGACTCCGGAAGGACGGCGAGCTATGAACGGGCGGACCGAGCGAAGGCCGGCGAGCCGCGCGTTGCGCGACGCGGCGGCCGAGCGGGGCGGGGTGGGCGGATGAGCGGGCCACGGCCGGCGAGCTCCCGGCGCAGGCCGGTGAAGACCACCGGAACGCTGCCCCCCGAGGGCTCGGCGGCGGCGCTGGGGCGTGACCACGCCCTGCCGGTGCGCCAGTGGCCGATAACCCTCGTCCTGCTGGTGGTCGGCGCCGGGCTCGCCGTCACCTGGTTCGCCGACTTCAAGGACGGCTTCAAGTACGGGCTGCTGATCCTCGGCGGCGGCGTGCTGCTCGGCGCGCTGCTGCGGCTGGTGCTGCCCGAGGTCGGCATGCTGGCGGTGCGCAGCCGGTTCACCGACGTGATCGTGCTGACCTTCCTGGGCGTCTCGATCGTGCTGCTGACCCTGGTGGCCCAGCCAAACCCGTGGCTGGAGATCCCGCTGCTGGACAACGTCGGCGAGCTGGTCGGGCGGCCGAAGCACTGACCCGCCCGGCCCGCCCGCGCAGCCCGATCGGCCCCCGCCCGCACCGTCGGGACGGGGGCCGTCATCGTCTGTGACCAATCAGCCACGACGGCACCCGCGGCATACGCTTCGCTTTGCGATAACCTGACGCCGGTCTCTCGATGTCGAGAGATCATCCTCGGCTCCAGTGCGCCGGTGTGCCTGGGGCACCTGGCGATTTGCTGGAGAAGGTAGAAATGACCCGCACCCCCGTCAACGTCACCATCACCGGAGCGGCCGGCCAGATCGGCTACGCGCTGCTCTTCCGCATCGCCTCGGGCCACCTGCTCGGCGCCGACGTGCCGGTGAACCTGCGCCTCCTGGAGATCCCGCAGGGCCTGAAGGCCGCCGAGGGCACCGCGATGGAGCTTGTCGACTGCGCCTTCCCGCTGCTGCGCGACATCAAGATCACCGACAACGCCAACGAGGCCTTCGACGGCGCCAACGTCGCGCTGCTGGTCGGCGCCCGTCCGCGCACCGCCGGCATGGAGCGCGGCGACCTGCTGCAGGCCAACGGCGGCATCTTCGGCCCGCAGGGCAAGGCCATCAACGACCACGCCGCGGACGACATCAAGGTCCTGGTCGTCGGCAACCCGGCCAACACCAACGCCCTGATCGCCCAGCGCAACGCCCCGGACGTGCCGGCCGCGCGCTTCACCGCGATGACGCGCCTGGACCACAACCGCGCGCTCGGCCAGCTGGCCGCCAAGACCGGTGCCGCCGTGTCGGAGATCAAGAAGGTCACCATCTGGGGCAACCACTCGGCGACCCAGTACCCGGACGTCTTCCAGGCCGAGATCGCCGGCAAGCCGGCCTTCGAGGCCGTCGGCGCCGACCAGGCGTGGCTGGAGGGCGACTTCATCCCGACCGTCGCCAAGCGCGGCGCGGCCATCATCGAGGCCCGTGGCGCCTCCTCGGCCGCCTCGGCCGCCAACGCCGCCATCGACCACGTGTACACCTGGGTCAACGGCACCGCCGAGGGCGACTGGACCTCCATGGGTGTCGTCTCCGACGGCTCCTACGGCGTTCCGGCCGGTCTGATCTCCTCCTTCCCGGTCACCACCAAGGACGGCGAGTTCCAGATCGTCCAGGGCCTGGAGATCTCCGACTTCTCCCGCGGCCGCATCGACGCCTCGGTCCAGGAGCTGGTCGAGGAGCGCGACGCCGTCACGGAGCTCGGCCTCATCTGAGCCCGTTCCCGGCAGGACCTTCGACGGCCCGCCGCCTCCTTGACCGGAGGCGGCGGGCCGTCGCCCTACACTGACCCGCTGTGAACGAAACCCTGGAGGACGCGGCCCTCGTCCTCGTCTTCATCATGCTGGGTGGCCTGTTCAACGTCGCCGAGATCTCGCTGATCTCGCTGCGCGAGGGCCAGATCAGGTCACTGGCGGGGCGCGGGACCCGGCGCGCGGCCCGCGCCGCACACCTGGCCGCCGACCCGAACCGCTTCCTGGCCGCCGTGCAGGTCGGGGTGACCTGCATGGGCTTCCTGTCCGCCGCCTTCGGCGCGGACACCCTGGCCGGCAAGGTGGCGCCGCTGTTCGTCCGGGCCGGGCTGTCCGCGGGCGTCGCCGACGCGCTCGCCCTGGTCGGCCTCACCCTGCTGATCAGCTACGCCTCGCTGGTGCTCGGCGAGCTCACCCCCAAGCGGATCGGCCTCCAGCGCGCCGACTCCATCGCCGTCCTCGCCGCCCCGGTGGTGGACGTGATGTCGGTGGCGCTGCGCCCGGTGATCTGGCTGCTCGGCCACTCCACCAACCTGATGGTCCGCCTGCTCGGCGGCGACCCGGCGGCCGGGCGCGGCTCGATGAGCTCCGAGGAGCTCCGCGGCCTGGTCGCCACCAACACCGAACTCGGAAGCGACGAGCGGGCGTTGATCGCCGACGTGTTCGCCGCGGGGGAGCGCCAGCTGCGCGAGGTGATGGTCCCGCGCACCGAGGTGACCTTCCTGGACGCCGAGCGCCCGCTCGCCGAGGTCCGCGAGCAGGCCGACTCCTCGCCGCACTCGCGCTATCCGGTGGTCGAGGGCAGCTACGACGCGGTCACCGGCTTCGTCCACGTCCGCGACCTGTACGGTGCCCGCGGCGAGCAGGCGGTGAAGGTGCGCGACCTGGCCCGCCCGATCAAGCTGCTGCCCGGCACCAAGCGGGTGCTGGCGGCGATGGGCGAGATGCGCCGGGAGGGCCACCACCTGGCCATCGTGGTGGACGAGTACGGCGGCACCGCCGGCATCGTCACCCTGGAGGACCTGGTCGAGGAGGTGATCGGCGAGATCCGTGACGAGTACGACTCCCAGGAGCCGAGCACCACCCGCCGGCTGGCCGGCGGCGCCATGGAGCTGGACGGCCTGCTGAACCTCGGCGACTTCACCGAGGAGACCGGCGTCACCCTGCCCGAGGGCCCGTACGAGACGGTGGCCGGCTGCCTGGTGGCCGCGCTCGGCCGGCTGCCGGTCGACGGTGACCAGGTCCGGATCCCGATCGGCGCCGAGGAGGTCCGGCTGACGGTGGCCAAGCTGGAGGGCCGGCGGATCGCCCGGGTCGGGGTGAGTGCGGTCACACTGTCGGAACCTCCGGGGGCAGAGGTTTCCTGACCGGTCGGTGGAACTGGAACAATGGCCCGCATGGTCAACGCAGCGGTCACTGGTCCGGTCAAGGACCGTCCCCGGGTACTCTCCGGCATCCAGCCCACCTCCGGCTCGTTCCACCTGGGCAACTACCTCGGTGCCGTCCGCCAGTGGGTCGATCTCCAGGAGGCCAACGACGCCTTCTACATGGTGGTCGACCTGCACGCGATCACCGTGGAGCAGGACCCGGCGACGCTGCGCCAGAACACCCGGGTCTCCGCCGCCCAGCTGCTCGGCGCCGGCCTGGACCCGGACCGCTGCACCCTGTTCGTCCAGTCCCACGTGCCCGAGCACGCGCAGCTCGGCTGGGTGATGAACTGCCTCACCGGCTTCGGCGAGGCCTCCCGGATGACCCAGTTCAAGGACAAGTCCGCCAAGCAGGGCGCCGCGAGCACCTCGGTCGGCCTCTTCACCTACCCGATCCTGCAGATCGCCGACATCCTGCTCTACCAGGCGGACGCGGTGCCGGTCGGCGAGGACCAGCGCCAGCACGTGGAGCTCACCCGGGACCTCGCGGAGCGCTTCAACACCCGCTACAGCCCGACCTTCACCGTCCCGAAGCCGTACATCCTCAAGGAGACGGCGAAGATCCAGGACCTCCAGGACCCGGGCATCAAGATGAGCAAGTCGGCCTCCTCGGCCAAGGGCCTGGTCAGCCTGCTGGACGAGCCGAAGGTCAGCGCCAAGAAGTTCAAGAGCGCCGTCACCGACACGGGTACCGTCGTCTCCTACGACGAGGAGGAGAAGGCCGGCGTCTCCAACCTGCTGCGCATCCACTCCGCGCTCAGCGGCCAGTCGGTCGACCAGTTGGTGGCGCACTTCGAGGGCAAGATGTACGGCGCCCTGAAGACCGAGCTGGCCGAGCTGTTCACCGAGTGGGTGACGCCCTTCCAGGAGCGCACCCGCACCTTCCTGGACGACCCGGCCGAGCTGGACCGGGTACTGGCGATCGGTGCGGAGAAGGCCCGGACGGTGGCGTCGCAGACGCTGGAGACGGTGTACGACCGGATCGGCTTCCTCCCGGCCGCCAAGCGGTGACAGCCCTGACGAGCCTGCCCGATGGTGACGATCTCCCCGAGCTCGTCACCATCGGCGTGTCCGTGAGCGTCCCGGATCCGTACGGCTCGGCGATCCAGGACGCGCGGGCCGGGTTCGGCGATCCGCTGGCCCGGTCGATACCCACGCACGTCACCCTGCTGCCGCCGACCGAGGTGGCGGCCGCCGAGCTGCCGAAGATCGAGGAGCACCTGGCGGCGGTGGCCCGGGCGCACCGGCCGTTCCGGATGCTGCTGCGCGGCAGCGGCACCTTCCGGCCGGTCTCGCCGGTGGTCTTCGTCCGGGTCGAGGGGGGCGCCCAGGAGTGCCGGCTGCTGGAGGCGGACATCCGCTCCGGCCCGCTGGCCCGGGAGCTGGCCTTCCCGTACCACCCGCACGTCACGGTGGCGCACGGGCTGGCGGAGGACGTGCTGGACCAGGCGTACGGGCAGACCCGTGGCTTCCGGGCGGCCTTCGCGGTGCCGGGCTTCGGCCTGTCCCGGTTCGACGCCGACGAGGTCTGGCGCCCCTGGCGCTCCTACGACTTCGGCTGACCGGCACCGCCGCCGGCGGCCGCGCGGCCGCCGGGCCGCGGTGCCCCGTGCCCGCCGGCCCGGCCGAGGTCGAGCATCCGGTCGACCACCCGGCGCGCGGCCCCGCCGTCCTCCAGCCCGCAGTGCGTGGCGCGGAACGCGCGGTAGCGCTCCCGGTACCCGGGCGGCGGGCCGGAGCCGTCGTCGGCGAGCCCGCGCAGCGCGTCGAGCAGCCCGGCCGAGTCGGGGATGAGCGGGCCGGGGGCCTGCGCCTCGAAGTCGAAGGAGAAGCCGCGCAGGGTGTCCCGGTAGTGCTCCAGGTCGTAGGTGAAGAAGAGCACCGGGCGGCCGGTGATCGCGAAGTCGAACGTGATCGACGAGTAGTCGGTGACCAGCACGTCCGCGATCAGCAGCAGTTCCTGCACGTCGGGGTAGTCCCCGCAGTCGAGGACGAAGCCGTCCCCGGCGCCGGGCAGCGGCTCGCGGACGTGCGCGTGCGGGCGGATCAGCAGGACGTGGTCGTGGCCGAGGGCGCGCCGGGCCCGGTCCAGGTCGATCCGCAGGTCGAGGCGGAACCCCTCGCCGTCGCCGCGCCGCTGGTCCTCCCGCCAGGTCGGGGCGTAGAGCACCACGCGCCTGCCGTCGGGGATGCCGAGCCGGCGCCGGACGGCCGCCGCCCGCCCGGCGTCCGGCCGGGCCAGCACGTCGTTGCGCGGGTAGCCGGACTCCAGGACCTCGCCCCCGAAGCGGAACGCCCGGCGCAGCAGCGGGGTGGCGAACGGGCTGGGCGAGAGCAGCAGGCTCCACTGCGGGGTCTCCCGGTCGAGCGCCGCCAGGTAGCCGTGGTCGGCGAGCCAGGGGTTCTCGACGTCGTGCGCGATCCGCTTGAGCAGCGAGCCGTGCCAGGTCTGGACGACCACCTGGCCGTCCCGGCGGTCCAGGAAGTCGGGGAAGTGCGTGTTGCCGACCAGGTACCGGCTGGTGGCCAGCGCGCGGTACCACTCGGGGCTCCAGACCCGTACCGCGCGGACGCCGGCGGGCAGGGCGGCCTGGGCGTCGTCGACCGTCCAGAGGTGCTCCAACGGCTCGCCGCGCCGGGCGAGTTCGGCGTGCACCGCGCGCGGTGAGTCGGCGTACCCGCGGCCGCCGAACACGTCGTACAGCACGGCGTCGCGCAGCGGCTCCCGGCGGGCGGCCGGGTACCCGTCGGCGCGCTGGCGGGCCTGGCTCCAGGCGCTGCGCTCGGCGGGCGAGAGGACGGGGGTGGAGTCCACCAGCAGGGTGTCGTGCCAGCGGCGTTGGAGCAGGATCCGCTTGCCGCCGGCCCCGGTGGCGGCGGGCAGCGCGGGGAGCGCCGCGGGGGCGGCGATCAGCGGCCGGGGAGCTCCCGGCCGGCCGGCCGGGAGCAGCGAGGCCTCCCAGACGCCCTTGCGCAGCGGCAGCGCGGTGCCGTCGGAGCCGGTGCGGGTGGCGGGCAGCCGGACGGTGAAGCGGCCGTCCGCCCCGCGGTCGACCCGGTGGCGGACCTCGCCGGCCGTCCCGGTGTGCCGCAGGACGAGGTCGAGCGGCTCGCGGCCGGGGCAGTGCCCGGTGAGCTCGAAGCCGCCGGCCCGCACCGCGATCCGCTCGACGTAGCCGGCCGCGGGCTGGACGCAGAACTGCAGCCGGCCGTCGGCGAGGTGCTTCAGGTAGAGCGCCCGGTCGGGGGCGCCGGGCAGCGCGTGCTGACCGGCCACCGGGCCGCCGCGCTCGTCCAGGGTCAGCTGCTCGGTGGAGCCGTCCGGGCGCAGCAGTTCGGCGTCCCAGTGCTCCAGGTGGCCGGCGCCGCGCCCGTCGGCGGTGAACGGCCGGTACGGCAGGTGGAGGGCGAAGGTGTTGCCGGTCCGGGCGACCGGCCGCAGCAGGACGGCGTCGCTCTCCCGGTGGCGCAGCCGCAGCGCGGTGCCGGGCGGGCAGTGCCCGGCGGTGCCGCGCAGGTCGAGGCCGTCCGTGGCGGGGGCGGCGTGGGTGAGCCGGACGCCGGGGCGTTCGAGCCGCAGCCGCAGCCGGCCGTCGGCGAAGTGCGGCTGGAGGCGGACGTCGTGGTCGACCCAGCGGGCCGGCGGGTACTCGCCGGAGCCGCACCAGTGCGGGGCGAGGGCGCCGTACTGGCGGCGCAGCCGGGTGGGCCGGGGGCGGGTGAACAGGGTGACCCCGATCCGCCAGTCGCCGAGCAGCCACTCCTCGGCCCGCCGCAGCCGGCGCGGTTCGACCAGGGCGGTGAAGCCGGACCAGTCGTGGTTGTGGTCGGGCTGGGCGCTGTCGTCGGTGATCTCGGGCAGCCGGCGCGGCCGGGACCGGAGGTGGAGGGGCGGTTCGGCGTCGTCCCGGAGCAGGGTCAGCCAGGTCCAGGCCGAGCCGGGGCGGGCGGTGTCCAGGTCGTCGGGGCGGGCGAAGCCGGTGAGTTCGAGGCCGCGGGCGTGCCAGCGGGCGCGCAGCAGGCCGAAGGCGACGCCCTCGTCGGCGGCGGGCAGGTCGTCGTGCGAGTGGGGGGCGGCCTGCGGGAGGACGAACCGCGTGAGGACAGGCATGGGGTGGCCCTTCGGCAACGGGATCCCGGCCCATGGCGGTGGTCCGGGTCGGCATTCGTACCGGGGGAGCGGACGAAGCCGATTCGATATCGAATACCGAAATGACACCCGGGGTCAACTGAGAAATCCGGAGGAATAGCTGGGAAATCCGTCGGCGAAACATGGGTTCGATTGAATTGTTCATATGAGTCTTCGGCGACTCCCGGAAAGCGTCCAGAAAAGTCCGGAAAGCTGTCCGGACCAGCCCGGAAATCTGCCCGGAGCAGCCCGGAGAGCAGCCGGGAGAGCCGCCCGGAGCCGCCTGAAGCAGCCCGGAAAACACGGAGGCGCCCGACGCGGGATTCGCGTCGGGCGCCTCCGGGGCGGTACCGGTTACTGCTGGCGGAGCATGCCGTCCACCACGCGGGCCGCGGCCTGGCCGTCGTCCAGGTCGCAGTACGCCTCGCGGAACGCCGTGTACTTCTCGGCGTACTCACCCGTCAGCTCGTCCACCCGGCCCAGCGCCGCGACCAGCTCCTCGGAGGTGGCCAGCAGCGGGCCGGGCATCTCCGCCTCGTAGTCGAGGCTGAAGCCGCGCAGGTTGTCGCGGTAGTGCTCCAGGTCGTGCGTGAAGAACAGGACCGGCTTGCCGGTGGTGGCGAAGTCGAACACCGTCGCCGAGTAGTCGGTGACCAGGACGTCCGCGATCAGCAGCAGCTCGGCCATGTCGGGGTAGCTGCCGACGTCCCAGATGTAGCCGTTGCCGGCGCCGGGGATCTGACCGCACATCACGCTGTGCCGGCGGACCAGCAGCACCTGGTCGTCGCCGAGCGCCGCCTTGGCCGCCTCCAGGTCGATCCGCAGGTCGATCTGGTAGCCGCCGTTCGGGCGGCGGCGGTCCTCACGGAAGGTCGGCGCGTAGAGCACGACCTTCTTGCCCTCGGGCAGCCCGAGCCGCTCGCGGACCTGCTCGGCGGTCTTCTCCCGGTCGGGGGCGAACAGCAGGTCGTTGCGCGGCGCGCCGCTCTCCAGGATCTCGCCCTTGAAATCGAACGCGCGGCGCAGCACCGGAGCCGACCAGCTGTTGCCGGCCACCAGCATGCTCCAGTTCGGGACCTCCTTGACGACGCCCTTCAGGTAGTTGGCGTCGGTGAACCAGACCTTCTCGAAGTCGTACCCGATCTGCTTCAGCGGGGTGCCGTGCCAGGTCTGCACGACCACCTGGCCGGGGCGCCGGACGAAGAAGTCCGGCAGGTGCGCGCTGGTGACGATGTACTTGGCGGTGGCCAGCGTCTCGAACCACTCGGGGCTCCAGAGCCGGATCGCGCCCGCCGTCTGCGGCAGTTCGGCCTGCAGGTCGTCGCTGCCCCAGAGGTGCTCCAGCGGCAGGCCGCGGCGGACCAGCTCCTCGTGGATCGCCCGCGGCGAGTCCGCGTAGAGGCCGCCCAGCGCGACGTTGTAGAGCACGGTGTCGCGCAGCGGGAGCCGGCGGGCCGACGGGTAGTCGGTGGTGCGCAGCTGGCGCTGCCGGAAGCCGCTGCGCTCCTCGGGCAGCAGCGCGGAGTGCGACTCCAGCGAGAGGCCGTCGTAGTGGCGGCGCTCCAGCACGATCCGCTTGCCGCGCGACTCCACCTCCAGCGGCAGGGTGGCGAAGCACTCCGGGGCGATCAGCGCGTAGCGGGTCGCCAGGGTCTCGACCGGCTCGCCGAGCGGGCGGAAGAAGACGTCCCAGGTGCCCTGGGCGAGCGGCACCCGGCCGGCGAAGGAGGCCGTCGGCACCGCCGGCAGCGCGGCCCGGAACCCGCCGTCCGCGATCTCCACGGGGTAGACGTGCTCCTCCTCGCGCCAGTTGTGCCGCACGACCAGCTCCCAGCGGTGCGTGCCGGGCAGCGGGAAGGTACCGCTGAGCAGGTAGCCGTCCGCGCCGCGCGAGGCGACCTCGGTCACCACCGGCTGCAGCAGCTGGTCGGAGAGCTGGAGGTAGCCGCCGGGGGAGGGCTTCGAGTAGAGCGCGCGGCGCTCGTCGACCGGGGCGTCCGGGTTCAGCGGCAGGTGCAGCTGCTCGGGTGCGTTGCGGTCGTCCCAGGCCACCGGCACGGTGCTGCCGTCGGCGAGCAGTATGGCGGTGTCCCAGCGGTCCCGGGCCCGCTCCGGGGCGACCGGGTCCAGCTCGGCCCAGGCCTCGCGGACGGCGGTCAGCTCGTCGACCGGGGCGGTGACGGTGAACGGCTGGAGGGTGCCGACCGGGGCGGTGAGCTCCAGCGGGTAGACCACCTCGCGGTCCGACTCGACGTGGGTCAGCTTGAAGCGGGCCCCGGCGAGGTTCGGGCCGGAGCGGGCGGCGCCGGAGATCTCCAGCCGGCCGTCCCGCACGGCGAGCCCGGTCACCCTGGTCCGGACCGTCTCCACCCGCAGGTAGACGCTGCCGTCGCGGACCCACGGCACGATCCGCACGTCCGGCTCGACCCAGTGCGCGGGGAGGTACTGGGCGGTGTCGCTCCAGCCCGCCGAGATCCGGCCCTTGTAGACGCCGCCCTTGCCGGCGCCGGCCACCAGGACGCGCCAGTTGCCGTCCTTCCACTGGCCCCGGTGCTTGAGCCGCTTGGGGTCGATGGCGGCGGTGAAGCCGGCCCAGTCGCAGTTGTACAGGTCGTGGTGGCAGCTGGCGGTCGCCTCCGGGCTGTACTGCGTCCTGGTGGGCACGGCCAGCACGCGCCGGCCCTTGGTCTCGCGGAGCACCAGCACCCGGACCATGTCGTGCCGGTTCTCGGCGCCCAGCTGCTCCGGGTACGCGTGCCCGGTCAGCTGCAGCTTGCCGCCCTCCCAGGCCGACTCGTACAGCCGGCTGCGCATCACCAGCGAGTTGTCCAGCTTGAGGATGCCGGCCGGCACGCTCTTGCGGCCGCCGCGCAGGAACGGGTAGTCGGCGTACGGGCGCAGCAGGCCGCGCGCGGCGACGCCGCCGTTGCTCTCGCCCTCGTACTTGATCTGCTCGACGAACTCGTCGATCCGGCCCGCCAGGGTCAGGTGGTACTTCAGCCGCAGCGGCGCGCGCAGCTTGCGGACCTGCTCGGGGCCGATCGAGCGGAGCAGCCGGCCGACGTTCTTCTGGTAGGCGTCCCGGTACTCCTTGTCGCCGTCCACGACGGACCAGAAGAACATCGGGATCTCCTCGACGAGGGTGTTCTCGTCGTAGGAGCGCAGGTACTCGGCGAAGCGCGGGTCGGTCTGCTTCTTCAGCCAGGTGCGGACCAGCTCCACCGAGGTGACGCGGTCGACCAGGCCCTTGGGGTTGGTCCGCATCTGTGTGATCGACATCTCGCCGACCTCGCGCTCGCGCCAGTGGTAGATCGGCTCGGAGAGCACGTCCACGCTCGTGGCGAGGTAGTGGTGCGGCACGCTGACCGGGGCGTCCTCGTACAGGATGCCCTCGGGGTAGAGGATGCCGGCCGCGTCGAAGAACGAGCGGCGGTACACCTTGTTCCACGCCGTGCGGTCGGTGACCAGCGCGGGGATCTCGGTGATGTGGGTCTTGAGCCTGGTCTCCTTGAACGGCCGCGAGTGCCCGCCGGACTGGTAGTAGCCCACCGCGCGGAACCGCAGCACGTTGCCGGTGGCGAAGTCCGAGCCGGTCTCGTCGAGCGTGTTGATCATCAGCTCGTAGGCGCTCGGCGGCATCGAGTCGTCGGAGTCGACGAAGCAGAGGAACTCGCCGTCCGGGTCGATGTGGCGGATGCCGGTGTTGCGGGCCGCGCCGAGGCCCTTGTTCACCTGGCGGACCAGCCGGAACCGGGAGTCCTTGGCGGCGTACGCCTCGGCGAGTGCCGCGCTGCCGTCCTTCGAACCGTCGTCGACCATGACGCACTCGAAGTCCGTGAAGGTCTGGGCGGCGATCGAGTCGAGGCATTCCACGAGGTAGCGCTCGACGTTGTAGATCGGAACGACGATGGAGAGGCGGGGAGCCATCGGCTACGCAGGCCTTTCTTGGGAAGGAGCGTGGCAGCCCGGTCGGGGTCTGGCCGCACTTTGAACCGGTGCGTACGTGCCCACCGATCCTACCGTCCGGTCCCGGGGGCCCTCCGGGGCCTTCGGTCCGCCCGCGGGCGGACCGGGTGCCCGGGCGCGGTGGGTCCGGCCGTCCGGGGGGCCACTACTCTGTGGCCATGCCCCGCTTCAGCGTCATCGTCCCCGTCCACAAGGTCGAGGAGTACCTTCCCGAGTGCCTCGACTCGGTGCTCGGCCAGGGCGGTCCGGACTTCGAACTGATCGCGGTGGACGACCGCTCCCCGGACGGCTGCGGCGCGATCCTCGACGAGGCCGCCGCCCGCGACCCGCGCGTGCGGGTGCTGCACCTGGCGGAGAACGTCGGCCTCGGCCGGGCCCGCAACGCCGGCCTGGCCGTCGCCACCGGCGACTACGTGATCTTCCTGGACAGCGACGACACGCTCACCCCCGGCCTGCTCAAGGCCGTCGACGACCGGCTGGCGGCCGGCGGCGACCCGGACGTCCTGGTCTACGACTACGCCCGCACCTACGCCGACGGCCGGATCACCAAGGCCGCCTCGGCGCACGTCTTCGGCGCCGACTCCCCGGACGTCTTCGACCTCGACCGCCGCCCCGACCTGCTGGACCTCCTCCAGGTGGTCTGGAACAAGGCCTACCGCCGCGGCTTCGTCGCCGAGCAGGGCCTCACCTTCCCCGCCGGGTACTACGAGGACACCCCCTGGACCTACCCGGCGCTGCTCGCCGCCGGGAGCATCACCCTGCTCGACCAGGTCGGCGTGCACTACCGCCAGCGCCAGGAGGGCGGCAACATCCTCGCCACCGCCTCGCGCAAGCACTTCGACGTCTTCGCCCAGTACGACCTGGTCTTCGCCTTCCTGGACGGCCGCCCGGACCTCGACCGCTGGCGCCCGGTGGTCTACGGCCGGATGCTGCACCACCTGAACACCGTGGTCTCCAAGCCCGGCCGGGTCCCGCCCCGCGACCGCCGCGAGTACTTCCGCCGGGCCGCCGAGCACTGCGCCCGGCTGCGCCCGGCCGGCTACACGCCGCCCGCCGGGGTGGCGGGGGTGCGCACCGAGCTGCTGAGCCACGGCCGGTACGGCGCCTACCGCACGGTCCGGGTGCTGGCCGGGGCCCGCCGTCTGCTGAAGCGCTGACCCCGGCGGCCGCGGCGCCTATCGAACCCCTTGCCGCCCGCCGAGCCTGACGGCCGTTCGGGCGAACGGCCGGTATAACCGGACAGGTGGACTTCCTCACCCGGCTCCCGGTCATCGGCCCGCTCGTGGCGCGGGTCCTGCGCAGCCACCCGTACCGCGTGTACGAGCACTTCACCGCCGCGCGCGGCAACCGGCTGGCGGGCGCGGTCACCTTCTTCGGCTTCCTGGCGCTCTTCCCGCTGCTCACCGTGGCGCTGGCGATCGCGGTCGCCACCCTGACCGACTCCCGGGTCGAGGAGATCCAGAAGCACATCTCCGACCAGCTGCCGGGGATCTCGGACGCGCTCAACCTCAACTCGCTGGTGGCCAACGCGGGCGCCGTCGGCCTGGTCAGCGGCGTGCTGCTGCTGATCTCCGGCCTCGGCTGGGTCGACACCATGCGCACCTCGATCCGGGACGTCTGGCAGCTCCCGGAGGAGGAGGGCAACCCGATCCTGCGCAAGGCCTGGGACTGCCTGGTGCTGGGCGGCCTGGGCCTGGTCTCGCTGTTCTCGCTGGCGGCCTCGGCCGCCGGGACGACGCTGGCCGGCCGGATCGCCGGCTGGATCGGCCTGGGGACGGGCGGGCCCGGCGGCTACCTGCTGACCGGCGTCGGCCTGCTGATCGCCGTCGCCTCCGACATGGTGCTCTTCGCCTACCTGCTGGCGCCCTTCCCCCGGATCGGCGGCCAGCACCGGTGGGACGTGGTGCAGGGCGCGCTGATCGGCGGGGTCGGCTTCGAGCTGCTGAAGATCCTGCTCGCCTCCTACCTGGGCTCGGTCGCGGGCAAGAGCCTCTACGGGGCCTTCGGGGTGCCGGTGGCGCTGCTGCTCTGGATCAACTTCGTCTCCCGGCTGCTGATGTACTGCGTCGCCTGGACGGCGCTGGCCGACCCGGCCGCCGCCCGCGACCGGGCCCGCGAGCGCGCCGGGGCCATGCTGAAGGCCGCGAACGAGGCGGAGGCGGCCGAGCGGGACGACGCCGCCACCGCAGGCAAGGAAGGCAAGGAAGGCAAGGACGGCAAGGACGGCGGGGGTGACGGGAACGGTGAGGGTGACGGGGACGGCGGGGATGGCACGCCGAAGGCCCGGCCCCGGGAGTGAGACCGGGCCCCCGACGGCACCGCCGTCAGTCGGCGGCGGGGCCGCCGCGCCGCCGCAGCAGGAACAGCGCACCGGCGCCGCCCGCCGCGAGGGCCAGCGCGATCCCCACCCAGCCGGCCGGGCCGGGGCCCGAGCCCCCGTCACCACCGGCCGCGGCGGCCGCCGGGGCGGTCGGGGAGGCGCTCGGGGAGGGGTGCGGCGGCGGCGCGGGCGCACCGGCGGTGCCACCCGCCTGTCCGGTCGGCTCCCCGCCGGCCGGCGCCTCGTCCACCAGCTTGCCGACCGGGGTGACCTTGTCGGCCGCCGCGAACCCCCAGTCCAGCAGCGCCGCCGTCTCGTCGTAGACCTTCTGGTACGTCGAGGGGTGCATCACCGTCACCAGCAGGGTGCGGCCGTTCCGTTCGGCGGCGCCGACGAAGGTCGAGCCGGCCTCGGTGGTGAAACCGTTCTTCACGCCGATCAGGCCCAGGTACTTGCCGAGCAGCCGGTCGGTGTTGGCGATCCCGAAGCTGCCCCGCTGCCCGGTGTTCTTGTCCACCGCGCCGGGGAACTGCGCGTCCCGGGTGGCGCAGTACATCCGGAAGTCGGGATTGCGCAGCCCGGCCCGGGCGAACAGGGTCAGGTCGTAGGCCGAGGAGAGCTGGCCGTCCATGTCGTAGCCGTCCGGGGAGATCACCCGGGTGTCCCGGGCCTGCAGCGCGTCCGCGCGGGCCTGCATCTCGGCGACGGTCTGCTGGACCCCGCCGTTCATGTGCGACAGGACGTGCACCGCGTCGTTGCCCGAGCTGAGGAAGACCCCGCGCCAGAGGTCCTCGACCCGGTAGTCCAGGTTCTCCTTGATGCCGACCAGGCTGCTGCCGGCGCCGATCCCCTGGATCTCCGCGTCCTCGACCCGGTGCACCAGGTTGCGGTCGAACTTCGGCAGCACGGTGTCCGCGAAGAGGATCTTCAGGGTGCTGGCCGGGGCGAGCCGCAGATGGGGGTTGCTGGCCGCCAGCACCTCTCCTGACGTCGCGTCGGCGACTATCCAGGACCGCCCGGTGAGATCCCCCGGCAGGGCCGGGGCGCCGGGCAGGGGTGCCACCTGGGCACCGGGGAGCCCCAGTCTCTCGCCCCCGATCGCGGCCGGCGGGGGCGGCGGCTCGTGCGGGGCCGCGACGGCCACCGGGGCGGCGAGGAGGACGGGGAGCGCCGCGGCGTACGCGACGAGCAGGTGTGCGAGCTTACGGCGTGTGGGCACCAGCAGACCGTACCCAGTCGGGGCCGCCGCCGTCCGCCCCTTCGGGCCCGTCCTCCACAGGAGGGGGCCACCGTACGCCGAACGGCCGCCTGCGCATACTGGAACCGCACACCATCTTCACCTCAGCCGCCGAGGACGCTCCATGAAGCTCAGCCGCCGCACCTCCTGGTTCCTGACCGCCTTCGGCGTCTGGTCCATGATCATCTGGATCACCTTCGTCAAGAACCTCTGGAAGGACTCCGGCGGCCAGGCCTTCACCGACGGCGACCACTCCCAGCCGACCGCGTTCTTCTGGATCCACCTCCTGCTCGCCGTGACCTCCTTCGTCCTCGGCGTCGCCGTCGGCGCCATCGGCCTCCGCGGCCTCCGCGCCACCCGTCGCGAGCCCGCCGCCGAGTAGCCGCAACGCCGAGGCCCCGTCCGATCGGGTGATCGGACGGGGCCTCGGCGTGCTCGGGCAGGAACTAGAAGCGGCGGGTGACCAGGGCCCGCTTCACTTCCTGGATCGCCTTGGTGACCTCGATGCCGCGGGGGCAGGCCTCCGAGCAGTTGAAGGTGGTCCGGCAGCGCCAGACGCCCTCACGGTCGTTCAGGATCTCCAGCCGCTGCTCCGCACCCTCGTCGCGCGAGTCGAAGATGAAGCGGTGCGCGTTGACGATCGCGGCCGGGCCGAAGTACTGGCCGTCGTTCCAGAAGACCGGGCAGGACGACGTGCACGCGGCGCACAGGATGCACTTGGTGGTGTCGTCGAACCGCTCGCGGTCCTCGGCGGACTGCAGGCGCTCGCGGGTCGGGTCGTTCCCCTTGGTGATGAGGAACGGCATGACGTCCTTGTACGCCTGGAAGAACGGATCCATGTCCACGACCAGGTCCTTGAGGACCGTGAGGCCCTTGATGGCCTCGATCGTGATCGGCTTCTCCGGGTTGACGTCCTTGATCAGGGTCTTGCACGCCAGCCGGTTGCGCCCGTTGATCCGCATCGCGTCGGAGCCGCAGATGCCGTGCGCGCAGGAGCGGCGGTAGGTGAGGGTGCCGTCCTGCTCCCACTTGATCTTGTTGAGCGCGTCCAGGACGCGCTCCTTCGGGTCCAGGGTCAGCTGGTAGTCGACCCACACCGGGTCGGGGTGCTCCTCCGGGTTGAACCGGCGGATCCGGAAGGTGACGGTGATCAGCTGGACGCCGCCCGCCTCGGCCGCGTCCAGAGCGGCCGAGTGCTTCTCCGCAGTAGGAGTGCTCATCAGTACTTACGCTCCATCGGCTGGTACCGGGTCGTGACGACCGGCTTGTAGTCGAGGCGGATGGAGGTGGTGCCGTCCTCGGCGACCTCCTGGTACGCCATGGTGTGCTGCATGAACTTCACGTCGTCACGGGTCGGGAAGTCCTCGCGGTAGTGACCGCCGCGCGACTCCTCGCGGGCGAGCGCGGAGACGGCCAGCACCTCGGCCAGGTCGAGCAGGTTGCCCAGCTCGACGGCCTCCAGGAGGTCCGTGTTGTAACGGAAGCCCTTGTCCTGGATGGAGACGTTCTTGTAGCGCTCGCGCAGCGCGGCGATGTCCTCGACCGCCTGCTTCAGCGTCGCGCCGGTGCGGTAGACCATGGCGTTGGTGTCCATGGTCTCCTGCAGCTCCTTGCGGATCTGCGCCACGGACTCGGTGCCGGTGGACTCGCGCAGGCCCTCGACCAGCGCCTGAACCTTCTCGGCCGGGTTCTCGGGCAGCTCGGTGTAGTCCACCGTCTGCGCGTAGTCGGCGGCGGCGATGCCCGCGCGCTTGCCGAACACGTTGATGTCCAGCAGCGAGTTGGTGCCCAGGCGGTTGGCGCCGTGCACCGAGACGCAGGCGACCTCGCCGGCCGCGTACAGGCCCGGGACGACGTCGGTGTTGTTGCGCAGCACCTCACCGGCGACGTTGGTCGGGATGCCGCCCATCGCGTAGTGCGCGGTGGGCTGGATCGGGATCGGGTCCGTGTAGGGCTCGATGCCGAGGTAGGTGCGCGCGAACTCGGTGATGTCCGGGAGCTTGGCGTCCAGCTGCTCCGGCGGCAGGTGGGTGAGGTCCAGGTAGACGTGGTCGCCGTCCGGACCGCAGCCGCGGCCTTCGCGGATCTCGGTGTAGATCGCGCGGGAGCAGACGTCACGGGACGCGAGGTCCTTCATGACGGGGGCGTAGCGCTCCATGAAGCGCTCGCCGTCCTTGTTGCGCAGGATGCCGCCCTCGCCGCGGGCGCCCTCGGTGAGGAGGATGCCCATGCGCCAGATGCCCGTCGGGTGGAACTGGAAGAACTCCATGTCCTCCAGCGGCAGGCCGCGGCGGTACACCAGGGCCTGGCCGTCACCGGTGAGGGTGTGGGCGTTGGAGGAGACCTTGAAGAACTTGCCGGTGCCGCCGGAGGCGAACACGACCGACTTGGCCTGGAAGACGTGGATCTCGCCGGTGGCCAGCTCGTAGGCGACGACGCCGGCCGTCCTGCCCTCGTTGATCAGCAGGTCGAGGACGTAGAACTCGTTGAAGAACTCGACACCGTGCTTGACGCAGTTCTGGAACAGCGTCTGGAGGATCATGTGGCCGGTGCGGTCCGCCGCGTAGCAGGACCGGCGGACCGGGGCCTCGCCGTGGTTGCGGGAGTGACCGCCGAAGCGGCGCTGGTCGATCCGGCCCTGCTCGGTGCGGGAGAAGGGCAGGCCCATCTTCTCCAGGTCGAGGACGGCGTCGATGGCCTCCTTGCACATGATCTCGGCGGCGTCCTGGTCGACCAGGTAGTCACCGCCCTTGACCGTGTCGAAGGTGTGCCACTCCCAGTTGTCCTCCTCGACGTTGGCGAGGGCGGCGCACATGCCGCCCTGGGCCGCGCCGGTGTGGGACCGGGTGGGGTAGAGCTTGGTGAGCACCGCGGTGCGGCTGCGCTGGGTCGACTCGATGGCCGCGCGCATGCCGGCGCCGCCGGCGCCGACGATGACGGTGTCGTACTGGTGAATCTGCATGGGGGTTCTAACTCGCCTCTGGCCTCTGCCGATTAGATGTTCGGGTCGAAGGTGAAGATGACCAGGGTGCCGAGCAGCACGGTGAAGACCGTTGCGGCGCCCATGAGGCCCTTCAGCCAGAGCCGGGTGGAGTCCTTCTCGGCGTAGTCGTTGATGACCGTCCGCATGCCGTTGGCGCCGTGCAGCATGGCGAGCCAGAGCATCAGGAGGTCCCAGCCCTGCCAGAACGGCGAGGCCCAGCGGCCGGCCACGAAGGCGAAGCCGATCTTGGAGACGCCACCGTCGAGCACCAGCATGATCAGCAGGTGGCCGAGGATCAGGACCACCAGGACGATGCCGGACAGGCGCATGAAGAGCCACGCCAGCATCTCGAAGTTGGTCCGGGTGCGGCGCGGGGTCTTCTTGGTCCGCTGGCGGGCCGGCTCGACCACGAAGGCGTCGGCGGGGTTGCCGGTGCCGAGGCCCTTGCCGGTGTGCGCGTGGGCGGAGGGGACCACCAGGGCGTCGGAGATTTCCGTGGACATGTCTCAGATCACTTCCCGAACCAGGTGGTCAGCGTGTGCTGAAGGATCGGGTAGAAGGCGCCCGCCATCAGGACGACCCACACCCCGACCACGGTCCAGAGCATCTGCTTCTGGAACTTCGGACCCTTCGACCAGAAGTCGACGGCGACGACCCGCAGGCCGTTGAGGGCGTGGAACAGGATGGCGGCCACCAGGCCGTACTCCATCAGGTTCACCAGGGGCGTCTTGTACGTCTGAATCACAGAGTCGTACGCCTCGGGCGACACTCGCACCAGTGCGGTGTCCAGGACATGAGCGAACAGGAAGAAGAAGATGAGGACGCCGGTGACTCGATGAGCCACCCAGCTCCACATGCCTTCCCGGCCGCGGTACAGCGTTCCAGCCGGCACGGAAAAACCCTCCGGAAGCGATTGGGGGCTCGGCCGGCTTCGGTGTCGGTCAGCCCGGCCGGGTACGGTCCACCGGCCGCCAGCATCCTATCGACGCGTTATTGCGAACCGCCTCCGGGGGCCCGAGGTGTGATCAATCAGGCACGACTGGCCTAGTGCGGCGGGAACCCGGGCGGCTCGGGAGGCCCCACGGCCACGCAGCGTGACCGTTCGACTGCGCTACCGTGGCCGCCGCTTCCGTCGCCGACACTCTGCCGAGGCCCCCGTGCCGCTCAGCCCGCCCCGCCGCCCGTCCCCCGCCGTCGCGGTCTGCGCCCTGCTGCTCGCCGCGGGCTGCACCACGGTCGGCGGCTCCGCCGACCGGGCCGCGCCGGCCCGCGAGCTGTCCGCCGCCGAGCTGCGGGCGGCCGCGGTGGCCGACGGAGACCTGGGGGCCGGGTACACGGTGACGGTGATGACGCCCGGTCACGGCGAGACCGGCTCGGGCGGCGGCCGGGAGGTCTCCGACCTGCCCGTCTGCCAGCCGCTGCTGGACGCGGTGACCCCGGCGGTGGCGGCGGGCGGCGCCACCGCGCCGCCGGGCCCGGGGGATCCCTACGCGGAGACCGATCTGAGCGTGGCGCGGGCGGCCGATCCCCAGGGGGGCGTGTACGGAGGACTGCTCGGCTACCGGGCCGGGCGGGCGGCGCAGCTGCAGGCGGAGCTGGAGAAGCTGTTCGGCCCGTGCGCCTCGTTCGTCTCCAGCGCGCCGCCGCCGCCGGCGGAGAAGAGCCGCAAGCCGGTGCGGACCAGGCACCGGTTGCTCCGGGACGACACGCCCACGCCCGGGGGAGCCGACGCGGTGACCGGGTTCACCCTGACGAGTGAGTCGGGCAGCGTGGTGCTCGCCCAGCGTGCCGTGGTGGCCCGGGTCGGACCGGTGCTGGCGGTGCTCACCACCGTCGGCGTCGGCGCGGAGCCCGCCCCCGTGCCGGACGAGCGGATCGTCCGGCAGCAGGTGGCGAAGCTCCGCGCCGCGCAGGCGCGCGGGTGAGGGCGGGCCCGGGTCAGCGGGCTCCGGCCTCGGAGTGGGTGGCGACCAGGTGCTCCAGCCGGGTCAGGGCGATCCGGCGGAGCTCGTCCGAGGCGATCAGCCGTTCCTCGTCCGGGTCGTGCGCCAGCCGGGTGCGGATCGAGCTGAGCACGGTGTCGAGCATCTCCTCGGGGGCCACGCCTTCCAGGCAGACCACGAAGACGTGCCCGAACCGGGCCTCGTACGCGGCGTGGGCGGCGCGAAGGGCGGTGTGCGCCGCCTGGCTGCCGGGTGCGCGCATGCCCAGGAGCGGCTGCGGCATCCAGCTCTCGTCCGCCAGCGCCTCGGCCAGGTCGGCCGGTCGCAGGTCGTAGGAGGCCTCGCTGGCCGCGGCCAGCAGGGACTCTATGTCGGGGTAGGGCCGGTGGGCGGTGAGCCGCAGGGCCCAGCGGTGGCTGCCGCAGCAGGCCAGGAGGGCCTCCTCGGCCGCGCCGGCGTCGGCCTCGTTGAAGCGGTGCAACCCGAGGAGGGTCGGCTCGGAGCTGGGATCGAGCCGCGGTGACGGGATGTCGCTGGCCAGCGGGTCCTCCTCGTGAGGGCGGGAAGGTGCCGGTGAAAGGGGGTGGTGAAGCAGGTGAAGTATGAGGCCGCGGGGCGGTGTTCGAGACCCGCCGGGCAGCGGCTCAACGGTAGTTGAGCAGTCATCAGTTGGGGAGAGCGCACGCGGAATTCATCCGATCGAGCTATCAAGTTGTGACGTTGACACCTCGGTGTCAGCGCCCTCCCCGTTCAGATCTGCTAGTCGTCCAGGCCTTTCGGCCGCCGGCTCCACTCAGGAGCAGCGCGTCCCCGGCGCCGGCATCGTCCCCTCGACGAGGTACGCGGTCAGCGCGGCGTCGACGCAGCCGTTGCCCTTGCCGAAGGCGCCGTGCCCCTCGCCGACCCGGGTCAGCAGGGTGGCGTCGGCGAAGCCCTTGGCGAGCGCCTCGGCGGAGGCGTACGGGGTGGCCGGGTCGCCGGTGGTGCCGACCACCAGGATCGGCGCGCTGCCCTCGGCGCGGACGGCGTGCGGCCGCTCCGTCGTCCGGAACGGCCAGCGGGCGCAGCCGGCCTCGCTGTAGTCCTCCACCGTGACGCCCTTGGAGACCAGCGGGGCCTCGGCCAGGAGCCTGGCCACCGCCTGCTGGGCGCGCTCCGCGGTGGGCGCCGGCGGGGCGGCGTCGGCGCAGCTGATCGCGCGGTTCGCCTCCTCCATCGGGCTGAAGTGGCCCTTCTCGTCGCGGCCGTCGTAGCCGTCGGCGGAGGCGAGCAGCGGGTCCACCTTGTGGCCGACCATGGCCCAGCCGAGCGCGTTGCGCAGGTACGTCCAGGACGTCTTCTCGTCGCCGTAGAGCGCGCTGATGACGCCCGTCCAGGCGAGGTCGCGGCCGACCTTCCGGCCGTCGGACGCGGTCATCGGGTGGCCGTACAGGCCGTCCAGGAAGTCGGCGGCCTTCTGGGCGGCCTTGGCCGGGTCCTTGCCGAGCGGGCACTCGGCCGCGTGGTTCTTCACGCAGTCGGCGGCGAAGCGCTCGAAGGACTTCTCGAAGCCGATCTGCTGGTCGACGCCGTGGTCCAGCCGGTCCTGGGCGGGGTCGACGGCGCCGTCCAGGATCAGCCGGCCGGTGTTCTGCGGGAACTCCTCGGCGTAGAGCGCGCCGAGGTAGGTGCCGTAGGAGATGCCGAGGTAGTTGAGCTTCCGGTCGCCGACGGCGGCGCGCAGCACGTCCAGGTCGCGGGCGGCGTCGCGGGTGCCGACGAAGGGCAGCAGCCGGCCGGACTTCGCCTGGCAGGCGGCGGCGTGGTCGGTGGCGTTCCTGACCCGGTCGGCGGTGCGGGCGGCCGGCTCCAGCGGGGTGTCACGCTGGTTGACCTCGTCGTGCTGCTTGTCGTCGTAGCAGACCACCGGGGAGCTCTCGCCGGTGCCTCGCGGGTCGAAGCCGACCACGTCGAAGCGGTCGTGCAGGGTGCCGTCGTACTCCGTGGCGCCGTACTTGACCATCTCGACGCCGGAGGCGCCCGGGCCGCCCGGGTTGACCATGAGCGAGCCGAGCCGCTGGTCCGGCCGGGCGGCGGGCAGCTTGATCAGCGCGAGGTCGAGGGCGTCGGCGGCGGGGGCGGTGTAGTCGAGCGGGACGTGCAGCCGGCCGCAGAGCATCGCGGATATGTCGATCTTGGCCCGGGCGGCCTGCGGGTCGGCCGGGCAGGCGGCCCAGGCGATCTGCTGGCCGTAGAACGGCTTGAGCGCGGGGTCGTCGGCGCCGGTGGGCTTGGCGGTCGGCGTCGGGGTGGCCGGGGTGGCCGTCGGGGTGGCCGGGGCGGCCGACGGGGCCGCGGCGGCCCCGTCCTGGGCGGGCTTGGTGCTGTCGTTGCAGGCGGAGCCGAGAAGCAGGGTGCCGGCCGCGAAAGCGGTCAGCAGAAAGCGCGGGCGGGCGGCCCGAAGAGATCTCATCGCACGTATGTATCACTGCCGGGTGACCGCGTGGATCATGGCCCCGGCGTCGGACCGCCCGCCCGCGCCGCCCGGCCGTCAGACCCGGTGCACCTTGTGGTTGGCGGCCTGGGCGCGTGGGCGGACGACCAGCAGGTCGATGTTGACGTGCGGGGGCCGGGTCACCGCCCAGGCGACGGTGTCCGCGACGTCGTCCGAGGTCAGCGGCTCGGCGACGCCCGCGTACACGGCCGCGGCCTTCTCCTCGTCGCCCCGGAAGCGGGTGACGGCGAAGCCCTCGGACTTGACCATGCCGGGGGCGATCTCGATCACCCGGATCGGCTCCCCGCACAGCTCCAGCCGCAGGGTGGCCGCGATGGTGTGGGCCGCGTGCTTGGCCGCCACGTAGCCGCCGCCGCCCTCGTACGCGGCCAGCGCCGCGGTGGAGGAGAGCACCAGCACGGTGCCGTCGCCGCTCGCCCGCAGCGCGGGCAGCAGGGCCTGCGTCATGTGCAGCACGCCGAGCACGTTCACCTGGTACATCGCCAGCCAGTCGGCCGGGTCGGCGGCCTCGACCGGCTCCGCGCCGATCGCCCCGCCGGCGTTGTTGACCAGGACGTCCACCCGGCCGACCTCGGCCGCGAAGGCGTCCACGGCCGCCCGGTCGGTGACGTCCAGGGTGTGGGCGCGGCCGCCGAGCTCCTTGGCGAGCTCCTCGATCCGCTCGGTGCGGCGGGCGGTCAGCACCACCTCGAAGCCCTCGGCCGCGAGCCGGCGGGCGGTCGCCGCGCCGATTCCACTGCTGGCTCCGGTGACCACGGCCACCTTCTGCTCGGTCATTGCCACTCCCTGGAGGAACGCGTCGGTCGGGGGAAGTACGTCGGTCGCTCGTCCGATCATCTCAATGACGCCGACCGGGGCCCGCGCCGCGGTGGGGGACGTCCACCCCGGTGGGTCCTCCAGCCGTCCCGAACGGCGTCAATCCCCCGTCGGAGTGGCCCCGTGACCGCCGGTGCGGGTCGTCGTTGCACAGGGCACGCAACCCGGGGAAGGCGACTGAAACGAGATGTCATACCCACCTGCTCAGCCCCTATGCGCCCATACGGGGACTTCTTTTCGGGAAGTCGGGCCAAATCCCCCCAACAGGCCTACCCTTGTTGAGATGAACCGTCCTGAGTCCGCCCAGCCGGCCGTCATGCCCACCGCTGCCCGCCCCGTCGCCGCCCTGCGCGACCGTGTCGCGGCGCTGGAGCCGGAGCTGATCGCGTTCCGCCGCGATCTGCACCGCCACCCGGAGCTGGGCCGCCAGGAGTTCCGCACCACCGCCCTGCTGCGCGACCGGCTGACGGCCGCCGGTCTGGCCCCCCGGGTGCTGCCCGGCGGCACCGGGATGATCGTCGACATCGTCCCGGAGGGCACCCCGCGCGGCGCCGAGTTCCTGGCCTTCCGCGCCGACATCGACGCGCTGCCCATCGACGACGCCAAGACGGACGTGCCGTACCGGTCGACCGTCGCCGGCCGGGCCCACGCCTGCGGCCACGACGTGCACACCTCCGTCGTGCTGGGCACCGCCCTGGTGCTCGCCGAGGCGGCCCGGTCCGGCGAGCTGCGCCGCCCGGTCCGGCTGATCTTCCAGCCCGCCGAGGAGCTGATGCCCGGCGGCGCGCTGGACGTGATCGCCGCCGGCGGGATGGACCGCGTCGGCCGGATCTTCGCGGTGCACTGCGACCCGAAGGTGGAGGCCGGCCGGATCGCGCTGCGCACCGGGGCGATCACCTCGGCCTGCGACCGCCTGGTGCTGCACCTGGACGGCCCCGGCGGCCACACCGCCCGCCCGCACCTGACCACCGACCTGGTGACCGCGATCGCCCGGATGGCCGCCGACCTGCCGGCCGCGCTGTCCCGCCGGATGGACCCGCGCTGGGGCGTCAGCCTGGTCTGGGGCCGGATCGCCTCGGGCTCGGCCCCCAACGTCATCCCGCAGCACGCCGAGCTGGAGGGCACCGTCCGCTGCCTGGAGCTGGCGGGCTGGCGCGAGGCGCCGGACCTGCTGCACGAGCTGATCGCCAAGCTGGCCGAGACCTACCGGGCGAAGTGGACGCTCGACTACCACCGCGGGGTGCCGCCGGTGGTCAACGAGGCCGTCTCGGTGGGCCTGCTGGAGGCCGCGATGACGGCCCGTTTCGGGCACCGGGACGAGGGGCGCGCCACGGCGGCCGCCGACCAGGTGGTGGAGGACACCGAGCAGAGCCTCGGCGGCGAGGACTTCTCCTGGTACCTGGAGCACGCCCCGGGCGCGCTGGCCCGGCTCGGCGTCCGCACTCCCGGCGACAGCACGGTCCGTGACCTTCACCAGGGCCGTTTCGACGCGGACGAGCGGGCGATCGGGATCGGCGTGGAGCTGTTCGCGGCGCTGGCGCTGGAGACCGAGGGGGCGTAGTCCGCTCCGCGGTGGGCGTCCCGGGCCCGGTCCGCAACGGACCGGGCCCGTCGTCGGTTCACCGGGCCGGGCCTCGATCGAGCAACGCCCGAGTTATCTGCTTCCTGGCTTTTTGTCCGGTTACGTACACTGGGCAGCGCCAGTTCCGATCACCCTCCGCGTACGGGAAAGGGGCCCCGGGAGGACTGTCAGACCACGGTTTGATAACAACCCGAATGCTCCGGCGACCTGTGACCCAACCGTGTTCTACGCGCGTTACGGTGGCGTCCGACCACGCTAAACGGGTGCGTGTGAGAAGGAGATACTCCCTTGCGCCGTTCTACTAAGCTCGCTGCGGTTGTGCTCTCGGGTTCCCTGGGCATCGCCTCGCTCGCCGCTTGCGGCGCAAAGAGCAACGACACCACCGCTTCCTCCGGCTCGTCCGAGGGCGGCCTGAAGGTCGGCATGGCCTACGACATCGGTGGTCGTGGCGACCAGTCGTTCAACGACTCCGCCGCCCGCGGTCTCGACAAGGCCAAGGCCGACCTGGGCGTCGCCGTCACCGAGGCCGACGCCAAGACCGGTGAGGCCGAGGCCGACAAGGAGACCCGGCTCAAGAACCTGGTCACCGCCGGCTACAACCCGATCATCGCGGTCGGCTTCGTGTACCAGGGCGCCGTCGAGAAGGTCGCCAAGGACAACCCGAACACCAAGTTCGCGATCATCGACTCGGCGTCCGACACCCAGCCGAGCAACGTCACCTCGCTGACGTTCTCGGAGCAGGAGGGTTCGTACCTGGCCGGTGTGGCCGCCGCCCTCAAGACGAAGACCAAGCACGTCGGCTTCATCGGCGGTGTGCAGTCCGAGCTGATCAAGAAGTTCGAGGCCGGTTACAAGGCGGGTGTGAAGTCCGTCGACCCGAGCATGGCGGTCGAGACCACCTACCTGACCACCCCCCCGGACTTCTCCGGCTTCAACTCGCCCGACAAGGGCAAGGAGGCCGCGCAGGGTCAGCTGGACAAGGGCGCGGACGTCATCTACACCGCCGCCGGCTCCTCCGGCAACGGTGCCATCGAGGCCGTCGCCAACGCCGGCAAGCTGGCGATCGGCGTCGACTCCGACCAGGCCGCCCAGCCCGCCCTGGCGAAGTACAAGGCCAGCATCCTCACCTCGATGGTGAAGAACGTCGACAAGGCCGTCTTCGCCTACATCGACTCCGCCAAGAAGGGCTCCCCCTTCACCGGCGTGAAGAACTTCGACCTGAAGGCCGACGGCGTCTCGCTCGCCACCACCGGCGGCAAGATCGACGACATCCAGGGCAAGCTCAACGACGCCGCCACCGCCATCAAGAGCGGCGCCACCACCGTCCCGACCGCTCCGTAAGGCGCGCCCGGACGTCGCTGCCGCTGCCGCCTGCCCGGCAGCGCAATGATTGACGCAGCATCAGGGAGGGGCCCGGAAGGGTGCGCTCAGTGCGTACCCCCGGGCCCCGTCCCGTACCCCACCGTATTTTCTTGGCCCTCCAGCGCAACGACGCGCCTCCAGACCACCAGGAGATCGCCATCACCGCATCCGACCCCGCCCTCAGCAAGGGCGGTACCCCCAGCGCGGGGACGGCGACACCGGCCGTCGAACTGCGCGGCATCACCAAGCGCTTCCCCGGCGTCGTGGCCAACCACGACATCAACCTCACCGTCCGCACCGGCACCGTGCACGCCCTCATGGGTGAGAACGGCGCCGGCAAGTCGACGCTGATGAAGATCCTCTACGGCATGCAGAAGCCGGACGAGGGCACCATCGCGATCAACGGCGAGCAGTGCGAGTTCAACACCCCGGGTGACGCCATCTCGCGCGGCATCGGCATGGTGCACCAGCACTTCATGCTCGCCGACAACCTCACCGTCTGGGAGAACGTCGTCCTCGGCGGCGAGAAGCTCCACGGCATCGGGGCCAAGGCGAAGGCGAAGATCAAGGAGATCTCCGACCAGTACGGCCTGGGCGTGCGCCCGGACGCGCTGGTCGAGGACCTGGGCGTGGCCGACCGCCAGCGGGTCGAGATCCTCAAGGTGCTCTACCGCGGCGCCAAGATCCTGATCCTCGACGAGCCCACCGCGGTGCTCGTCCCGCAGGAGGTCGAGGCGCTCTTCGGCAACCTGCGCGAGCTCAAGGCCGAGGGCGTCACCGTCATCTTCATCTCGCACAAGCTGCACGAGGTGCTGTCGGTGGCGGACGCGATCAGCGTCATCCGGCGCGGCACCACGGTCGGCGACGCCGACCCGGCGAACGTCACCGCGCGCCAGCTGGCCGAGCTGATGGTCGGCGCCGAGCTGCCCTCCCCGGGGAGCCGCGAGTCGACCGTCACCACCACCGAGATGCTCGACGTCCGGGACCTGCGGATCGCCAAGACCGACGCCGAGGGCATCGAGCGCGTGGTGCTCGACGACATCTCGCTGCGGATCCACAAGGGCGAGATCCTCGGCATCGCCGGTGTCGAGGGCAACGGCCAGGCCGAGCTGGTCGAGGCCATCATGGGCATGCTGCCGCTGGACGGCGGCGCCGTCACGCTGGACGGCAAGGACCTCTCCGGCTCGCTCACCCGCAGCCGCCGCGAGGCCGGCATCGGCTACATCCCCGAGGACCGCCACCGCCACGGCCTGCTGCTGGAGGCCCCGCTCTGGGAGAACCGGATCCTCGGTCACGTCACCGAGAGCCCGAACTCCAAGGGCCTGCTGCTCGACCCGGCCGGTGCCCGCAAGGACACCCAGCGGATCGTCGACGAGTACGACGTCCGCACCCCCGGCATCGAGGTCACCGCGGCGTCGCTCTCCGGCGGCAACCAGCAGAAGCTGATCATCGGCCGCGAGATGAGCCACGACCCCAAGCTGCTGATCGCCGCCCACCCCACCCGCGGGGTGGACGTCGGCGCGCAGGCGCAGATCTGGGAGCACATCCGGACCGCCCAGCGGGCCGGTCTCGCGGTGCTGCTGATCTCCGCCGACCTGGACGAGCTGATCGGCCTCTCCGACACCATCCGGGTGATCTACCGCGGCCGTCTGGTGGCCGACGCCGACCCGGCCACGGTCACCGCCGAGGACCTGGGTACCGCGATGACCGGTGCCGCCCGCGGCCACATCGAGTCCGAGCCCGAGGCCGTCGAGGAGTTCCACGCGGTCACCGCGGAGGGCACCGAGGCCGAGGCCGCCGGGACCGGCTCCACCGAGGACGCCGCCGCCCAGGACGCCACCTCGTCCGACACCCCCACCGACACCGCCGACCCGCAGGCGGGGGAGTAGCCACATGACCAGTCCCAACCCCGCGGCCAAGAGCAAGCTGGCGCAGCGGTTCGACGGCGAGAAGATCGTGCTCGCCCTCGCAGCGCCGGTGCTCGCCGTGCTGCTCTCCGTCGTGATCTGTTCGGTGCTCCTGGCGACCTCGGGCAAGAACCCGTTCGACGCCTGGAACGTGATGATCACGTACGCCACCAAGTCGGACGGCCAGGTGGCCATCCTCAACCGGTCCACCACGTACTACCTGGCCGCCGCGGCCGCCGCCTTCGGCTTCCGGATGAACCTCTTCAACATCGGTGTCGAGGGCCAGTACAAGGTCGCGGCGCTGTTCGCGGCGTTCGTCGGCAGCCGGCTCGACCTGCCGTCGTTCATCCAGATCCCGCTGCTGCTGATCACCGCCATGCTGGTCGGCGGCCTGTACGCGAGCATCGCCGGTCTGCTGAAGGTCTTCCGCGGCGTCAGCGAGGTCATCTCGACCATCATGCTGAACGCCATCGCGGTGGCGATCGTCGGTCTGCTGCTCGTCCCCGGCATCTTCGCGCCGGAGAAGAGCTCGACCAGCAACTCCATCCAGACCAGCCCGGTCTCGGAGTCCAGCCACTTCTTCGCGATCAACACCGACGGCGGGCCGCTCTACGGCTTCCTCTTCATCGCGATCCTGGTCGGCGTGGCCTTCCAGTTCACCCTGACCCGCACCCGCTTCGGCTTCGACCTGCGCGCCACCGGCCGCTCCGAGACCGCCGCGACCGCCTCCGGCGTGAACGTCAAGCGCATGGTCGTCACCTCGATGGTGGTCTCCGGTGCGCTGGCCGGCCTGATCGGCATGCCCGAGCTGCTGCAGAACTCGTACAACTTCGGTCAGAGCTTCCAGGGCGGCCTCGGCTTCCTCGGCATCTCGGTCGCCCTGCTCGGCCGCAACAGCCCGATCGGCATGGCCTTCGCCGCGCTGCTGTTCGCCTTCCTGGACGCCACCGGCTCGCAGCTGCCCCTCCAGGGCGGCTTCCCGTTCGAGATCGTCCCGGTCATGCAGGGCACCATCGTCATCTGCGTCGTCGTCGCCTACGAGCTGGTGCGCCGCTACGGCCTCAAGCGCCAGCAGCAGAAGGTCGGCGCCGAGCTCGCGGCCCAGGCTGCCGCCAACGAGAAGAAGGAGGTGTCCGCATGAGCACGGCCACCGCTGCCCGCGCGAAGGCGCCGGGCGCTCCCGCCAAGAAGCGCAAGTTGTCCTGGCCGGTGGTGCTGCTGCTGATCGCGGGCGCCCTGGTCCTCTTCTCCGCCGTGGGCATGGCCACCGGCAACCACTCGCTGACCTCCTCCGGCCAGGTCACCGCCGCGCTCAGCGCCGCCGTGCCGATCGGCATGGCCGGTCTGGGCGGCCTCTGGTCCGAGCGGGCCGGCGTGGTCAACATCGGCCTCGAAGGCATGATGGTCGCCGGCACCTTCTGCGGCGCCTGGGGCGGCTACCTGGTCAACCCGTGGTTCGGCCTGGTGGCCGGCATGCTCGGCGGTGCGCTCGGCGGTCTGCTGCACGCCGTCATCACGGTGACCTTCGGCGTCGACCACATCGTCTCCGGTGTCGGCGTCAACCTGCTGATCCCCGGCATCTGCGCGTACGTCAACCGGATCTACTACAAGGACTACATCTCCGTCGGCGCCGGGGCGAACCAGTCCCCGCCGGCCGATCCGCTGCCGTACATCACCATCCCTGGGCTCTCCTCCGGGCTGAAGGACATCGAGACCCACCACTGGTTCCTGGTGTCCGACGTCGCGGGCGTGCTCGGCGGTCTGGTCACCAACATCTCGGTGGTCGTGCTGCTGGCCGGCGCGCTGATCGTGGTCAGCTACTTCGCCCTCTGGCGCACGGTGTTCGGCCTGCGCCTGCGCTCCTGCGGCGAGAACCCGACGGCGGCCGAGTCGCTGGGCGTCAACGTCTACAAGTACAAGTACCTCGCGGTCATCACCTCCGGCGCCTTCGCGGGCCTCGGCGGCGCGTACCTCTCGCTGGTCGCGGCGCACTTCTACAAGGACGGCCAGACCAACGGCCGAGGCTTCATCGGCCTCGCGGCGATGATCTTCGGCAACTGGATGCCGGGCGGCCTCGCCATGGGCGCCGGTCTGTTCGGCTTCACCGACAGCCTCCAGCTGCGTGACCCGGAGTCGGTGCACGTGCTGATCCTGGTGGTCGCCATCGCCATGTTCCTGCTGGCGCTCTGGAACCTGTACCGCCGCAAGATCCCGGCCGCGCTGATCACCTTCGTGGTGGCCGGCGGCCTGGCGGTCTGGTACGCCACCACCGAGGAGGTGCAGCGTCCGCTGATCGTGGCGACGCCGTACGTGATCACCCTGGTGGTGCTCTCGCTGGCCTCGCAGCGGCTGCGGCCGCCGAAGGCCGACGGCCAGATCTACCGCAAGGGCCAGGGCAAGTGACGGCCCCCGCGGCGGCGGTCGACTGGGAGGCACTGCGGGCGGCGGCGCGCGAGGCGATGACCCACGCCTACGCCCCGTACAGCAGGTTCCCGGTCGGCGCGGCCGCGCTGGTGGACGACGGTCGGGTGGTCACCGGCTGCAACGTGGAGAACGCCTCGTACGGACTCGCGCTGTGCGCCGAGTGCGGCCTGGTCTCCATGCTGCACGCCACCGGTGGCGGCCGGCTGACCGCGTTCACCTGTGTGGACGGCAGCGGCGGTCTGCTGATGCCGTGCGGCCGCTGCCGCCAGCTGCTGTACGAGCACGGCGGGCCCGATCTGCTGGTCGAGCTGCCGTCCGGCGTGAAGCCGATGAGCGAGGTCCTGCCCGACGCGTTCGGGCCGGAGCGGCTCTAGTCTTTGTTTCTGTTACGCGCGTAGAGTGTCGCGAGTGGGGCCGCAATCCGGCCAGCTCGCGACACTCTTCGCATTTTGAACCCCTCTTGGAGCAGCCATGGACGCCATCTCCGTCATCAGGACCAAGCGCGACCGCGGAGAGCTGAGCGACGCTCAGATCGACTGGGTCATCGACGCCTACACCCGCGGCGACGTCGCCGACGAGCAGATGTCCGCCCTCGCCATGGCGATCCTGCTGAACGGCATGAACCCGCGCGAGATCAGCCGCTGGACCGACGCGATGATCCGCTCCGGCGTCCGGATGGACTTCTCCTCCCTCGCGCAGCCCACCAGCGACAAGCACTCCACCGGTGGCGTCGGCGACAAGATCACCCTGCCGCTCGCCCCGCTGGTCGCCGCCTGCGGCGCCGCCGTCCCGCAGCTCTCCGGCCGCGGCCTCGGCCACACCGGCGGCACCCTGGACAAGCTGGAGTCGATCCCCGGCTGGCGCGCCCTGCTCTCCAACGACGAGATGATGAAGGTGCTGCACGACGCCGGCGCCGTCATCTGCGCCGCCGGTGACGGTCTGGCCCCCGCCGACAAGAAGCTGTACGCGCTGCGCGACGTCACCGGCACCGTCGAGGCCATCCCGCTGATCGCCTCCTCGATCATGTCCAAGAAGATCGCCGAGGGCACCGGCGCCCTCGTCCTGGACGTGAAGGTCGGCTCCGGCGCCTTCATGAAGAACCTGGACAACGCCCGCGAGCTGGCCCGCACCATGGTCGGCCTGGGCACCGCGGCCGGCGTCAACACCGTCGCGCTGCTGACCGACATGTCGACCCCGCTCGGCCTCACCGCCGGCAACGCGCTGGAGGTCCGCGAGTCGGTCGAGGTGCTGGCCGGCGGCGGCCCGGCCGACGTCGTCGAGCTCACCCTCGCGCTGGCCCGCGAGATGCTCGCCGCGGCCGGCGTGCACGGCAAGGACCCGGCCGACGCGCTGCGCGACGGCTCCGCGATGGACCACTGGCGCCGCATGATCTCCGCCCAGGGCGGCGACGTCGACGCCCCGCTGCCGGTCGCCCGCGAGCAGCACGTCATCCCGGCCCCGGCCTCGGGCGTGCTCACCGCCCTGGACGCCTACGCGGTGGGCGTCTGCGCCTGGCGCCTGGGCGCCGGCCGGGCCCGCAAGGAGGACCCGGTGCAGGCCGGCGCCGGCGTCGAGATGCACGCCAAGCCCGGCGACACCGTGGTGGCCGGGCAGCCGCTGCTGACCCTGCACACCGACACCCCCGAGCGCTACGAGTACGCGATCGAGGCGCTGGCCGGCGGCATCGAGGTCGCCCCGGCGGGCACCGCGTTCACCCCGAACCCGATCGTGCTGGACCGCATCGCGTGACGGCCTGAGGTCCGCTCACGTGCGCCGGGTCAGGCGTACGTGAGCAGACCGCTGGTGTCGATGATCCAGGGACCGACGGTGATCGTGTCGCCGAAGGCGAACTTCTCGCAGGAGTCGTAGCCGGGTTCCGAGTGCACGATGCCTGTGCCCGTGCGCGGATCGATGATCAGATAGAACGGGATTCCCATCGCCGAGTAGTCGCGGACCTTGTCGCGGTAGTCGTTCTCGGGGTTCGACTTGGAGACGATCTCCACGACGAGCAGCACGTCGTGCGGGAGAACCGCGGACTGCTCGCTCTCCAGCAGAGCCTCGGGGAAGACCATCAGATCCGGATTGCGCAGCCGGCCGAGCCCGACGTCCTCCAGGTCGGCTCCGTGGTAGGCGATGTGGCCGGGGTGCGTGTTCGGCACCTGGGCATTGAGCTGCCGGGCGATGCGCAGAACGGCGAGCTCGTGCCGCATGACCGGCGACATCATCATGACGATCTCGCCGTCGGCGATCTCGACCTTCCCTATGCCGGGAATCTGCGGTAGCTGATCGGCGATCTCGCGCAACCGGGCGTACGCAGCAGGATCGATGCTCATAGTCCGGAGTGTATCGGCGACCGCCGACGCCCTCACGGCGGTCAGGAGGCCGCCGTGAGGGCGATCTTCAGGAACTCCTCGGGGGCCTCGTGGATCAGGTCGTGGCCGACCGGGAGGGTGTGCACGGTCCAGGCCGGGTCGTCGCGCAGGCGGTCGAAGGTCTCCAGCAGCGGGCTGTCCTCGAAGCGCTCGGCGTGGATGTAGACCCGGCGGGTGACGGCGTCGGCCGCGCCGGTGAGGGCGATCGGCTGGAGGAGGCTGGCCACCGGGTGGACGGTGGCGCGCGGGTCGAGGGCGGGGTTCGAGCCGACCACGGTGACACCGCCGCCCGCCGCGGCGCCGGCCAGGTAGCGCTGCTTCCAGACCTCGTTGACGATCCGGTAGGCCGACTCGCCGTCGCGGGGGACGAAGGCGTCCGCGTACACCAGCGCCCCGACCCGCTCCGGCACCCGGTCGGCGACCCCGGAGAGGACCATCCCGCCGTAGCTGTGCCCGACCAGCACCACGTCGGTGAGCCGCTCCGCCTCCAGCAGCCCGACCACGTCCTGGACGTGGGTGTCCAGGTCGACCACCGCGTTGTTCAGGTGCCCCCGCTCGGAGACGCCGGTCAGCGTCACCGGGTACACCTCGTGCCCGGCGGCGCGGAGCCCCTCGGTGAGCGGCCGGTACCACCAGGCGCCGTGCAGCATGCCGGGGACGAGTACGTAGCTGGCCATGGCGTCTTCTTCCTCTGGGCGGATCGGTCGATCGGTCGAAGGCTCGATCGGGCTGGGCGACGAGAGGAAGCTACGGCGGATACCCGACACCCTGTGTCAGGTATCCGCCGGGGAGAAGCCGGTCGTCAGCGCCCCGCCGGGACGGCCGCACGGCGGGTGGTGTGGGCGCGGCGGGTGGCGTAGAGGGTGACGCCGGCGGCGAGGGTCATCGCGGTGAGGCCGACGGCGGCCGCGCCGGGCCAGCCGGTGGAGTGGTAGGCGTCGGCGCCGATGGTGCCGCCGAGGCTGTTGCCCAGGTAGTAGGCGATCAGGTACAGCGCGGAGGCCTGGGCGCGGCCCTCGGTGGCGGTGCGGCCGACGGCGGAGGACGCGGTGGCGTGGCCGGCGAAGAAGCCGGCGGTGATCAGCACCAGGCCGAGCAGCGCGCAGAGCAGCGAGTCGGCGAGCGAGAGCAGCAGGCCGGCGGTGGTCACGCCGATCGCCACGTACAGCGCGCCGCGTCGGCCGAGTCGGCCGGAGAGCCGTCCGGCGGCGGCCGAGGTGCCGGTGCCGACCAGGTAGACGACGAAGATCGAGGCCGCCACCGACTCCGGCAGGTGGAACGGCGCGGAGATCAGGCGGTAGCCGACGGTGTTGTAGACCGCGCCGAACACCGCCATGAAGAGCAGCCCGAGCGCGTACAGCCGGACCAGCAGCGGGTTGCCCAGGTGGCGGCCGACGGTGCGGGCCAGCGCGCGGGCGTCCACCGGGGCGGGTGTGAAGTGGCGGGCGGGCGGGATCAGCAGCCGGAAGGCGAGCGCGGCCAGCAGCGCGAGGGCGGCGGAGGCGGCCAGGCCCCAGCGCCAGCCGAAGCCGGCGGCCGTCCACCCGGAGATCAGCCGCCCGCCCATGCCGCCGATGCTGTTGCCCGCCACGTACAGCCCCATCGCGGAGGCCAGCGCGCTGGGGTGGATCTCCTCGGCGAGGTACGCCATCGCGGTGGCGGGGAGCCCGGCGAGGGCGGCGCCCTGGAGGACGCGCAGCACGACCAGGGTGGTGAGGTCCGGCGCGAAGGGCAGGGCCAGGGCGAGCGCGGAGGCGGCGAGCACGGAGGCCGTCATCACCGCGGTGCGTCCGTACCGGTCGGAGAGGGCGCTGGCCGGGAGCAGGGCGAGGGCGAGGCCGAGGGTGGCGGCGGAGGCCGTCCAGCTGGCCTGGCCGGGGGTGAGGTCGAGGTCGGCCGAGAGGACCGGCAGCAGGCCCTGGGTGGAGTAGAGGAGGACGAACGTCGCGATGCCGGCGGCGAAGAGGGCCAGGTTGGCGCGGCGGAAGGCGCGCTGCCCGGGGCGGTGGCGGGCGTCGTCGGTGGCGAGCGGGGACGGCTTGGTGAGGGCATCCGGCACGGTCGCGGACGCCCCGGTACTGGCGGGCTGCATGTGGTCGACGTTAGGACCGGCCGCTCTGATGCGTCCAATGCATGAATGCGGGAGAATCGATGCGCAGGAGTATGAGTGCAGGTCGAGTCGGTGAGGATGGCGCGGGAGTGGCGGAGAGCACGGACGGGGCCGATCGCCCGCACCGGCCGGCGGAGCTGGGGCCGGAGTTGCCGGCCGTCCAACTCGCGCCCCGGCTCGCGCAGTTCGCGGCGGTGGCCCGGCTGGAGCACATGACGCAGGCGGCCGCGCTGCTGGGTGTGCCGCAGCCGACGCTGTCCCGGGCGGTGGCCCGGTTGGAGGCCGAGCTGGGCGTGGACCTGCTGGCCCGTCAGGGCCGGACCGTCCGGCTGACCAGGGCCGGCCGGCTGCTGCTCGCCTCGGTGGAGCGGGCGCTGGCCGAGGTCGAACGGGGTGCGGAGGCGGCCCGGGCGGAGGCGGACCCGGCGGCCGGGCGGGTGGTCTTCGGCTTCCTGCACACCATGGGGACGGACGCGGTCCCGGCGCTGTTGCGGGGGTTCCGGGCGGCGCACCCGCAGGTGCGGTTCCAGCTGGTGCAGGACTACGTCGGCGCGATGCTGGAGCGGCTGCTGGCCGGCGAGCTGGACCTCTGCCTGGTCTCGCCGGTGCCGGACGACCCGGCGCTGGTGGCCCGCCCGCTGGACGAGCAGCGGCTGCACCTGGCGGTGCCGGCCGACCACCGGCTGGCCGGGCGGCGCCGGATCCGGCTGGCCGAGGTGGCCCGGGACCCGTTCGTCGGGCTGGAGCGCGGCTACGGGCTGCGCGCGATCACCGACGGCTTCTGCGCCGAGGCCGGGTTCGTGCCGCGGCTCGCCTTCGAGGGCGAGGACGCCGAGACGCTGCGCGGCCTGGTCGCGGCCGGGCTCGGGGTGGCGCTGCTGCCGCCCGCGCTGGTGCCCCGGCCGGGGGTGGTCGAGCTGGAGGTGACGGCGCCGCGCACCCGGCGGGCGATCGGCCTGGCCTGGGCGGCGGGCCGGCCGCCGACCCCGCCGGTGGCGGCGTTCCGCGACTTCGTGCTGGCCCGCCGGGGGCGGCTGCTGCAGCACGACTGACCCGGCGCGCCGCGCGCCCGGGCGCCGCGCTCGGCCCTTCGGAGGAATTCCCGGTGCACATTGGCCGAACCGGCCGCGCGGGTGTGGCCTGTCTACGCGCGTAGGAGCTACACTCCCGCAATGGAGAACCAGACCCCTGTCACCACCGCGGGCACCGGCCCCCGGATCCCCACCCCCGACCAGATCGCCCGCGCCCCGAAGGTGCTCCTGCACGACCACCTCGACGGCGGGCTGCGGCCCGAGACCATCGTCGAGCTGGCCGCCGCGGTCGGCTACGAGGGCCTCCCCACCACCGACCCGAAGGAACTCGGCGAGTGGTTCCGCGAGGCCGCCGACTCCGGCTCGCTGGTCCGCTACCTGGAGACCTTCGCGCACACCTGTGCCGTGATGCAGACCCGCGAGGCCCTGATCAAGGTCGCCGCGGACTGCGCCGAGGACCTGGCCGCCGACGGCGTCGTGTACGCCGAGGTCCGCTACGCCCCCGAGCAGCACCTGGAGGCCGGCCTCACCCTCGACGAGGTCGTCGACGCCGTCAACGAGGGCTTCCGCCTCGGCGAGGCGAACGCCCGCGCGGCCGGTCACCGGATCCGCGTCGGCACCCTGATCACCGCGATGCGGCACGCGGCCCGCTCCTCGGAGATCGCCGAGCTGGCCAACCGCCACCGCGACCGCGGCGTGGTCGGCTTCGACATCGCCGGCGCCGAGGCGGGGTACCCCCCCACCCGCCACCAGGCCGCCTTCGACTACCTCAAGGGCGAGAACAACCACTTCACCATCCACGCGGGCGAGGCCTTCGGCCTGCCGTCGATCTGGGAGGCCCTGCAGTGCTGCGGCGCCGACCGGCTCGGCCACGGCGTGCGGATCGTCGACGACATCACGGTGAACGAGGACGGCAGCGTCGAGCTGGGCCGGCTGGCCGCGTACGTGCGCGACAAGCGCGTCCCGCTGGAGATGTGCCCGACCTCCAACCTGCAGACGGCGGCCGCCACGTCGTACGCCGAGCACCCGATCGGGTTGCTGAGCCGGCTGAAGTTCCGGGTCACGGTCAACACCGACAACCGGCTGATGAGCGGCACCAGCATGAGCCGCGAGTTCGGGCACCTGGTGGAGGCGTTCGGCTACACGCTGGGCGACATGGAGTGGTTCACCGTGAATGCGATGAAGTCGGCGTTCCTGCCGTTCGACGAGCGGCTGGCGATGATCAACGACGTGATCAAGCCGGGCTACGCCGAGCTCAAGGCGGAGTGGCTGTTCAGCGCGACCTCCTGAGGCGGTGCGGTCGGTCGGGTGAACGCCCTGGTCACCCCTGGGTGTTGGCGTTCATCTGACTACCCACTCGTGTGGGTTAACGGCCTTTGGTCCCCGTGCGATCCGATCACTACGGTGTGGCAGTCAACGCCGACCGGCGGAGGTGGCGGAACCCGCCACCCCGCCGTGAATGTCGGCCACCGACGAGGATCCAAGGGGACGAACATGAAGCAGGCCACTCTCAAGGCCGCCGGCACCGCCGTGCTCGGGCTCGCCATCGCGGCGGTCGGCGCCGGCAGCGCGTCCGCCGACCCGGTCGCCCCGGGTGGCCTCGGGCTTCCCACCGGCGCCGTGACCAACCCCGCCGTGACCGGCGCGGTCACCGACACCGCGAGCAAGCTGCCCGGCGGTGACAAGGTCGCCGGCACCCTCGGCACCCTGACCCCGAGCGCCGGCCAGGCGATGGCCCCGGCCGCGGACGCCACCCCCCGCGCCGGCGTGCCGAGCATCCCGGGCCTCGGCAGCACCCCGGTCGGTGGCCTGACCCAGGCCCTCCCGCTGCCCGGCCTCGGCGGCTGACGCTCCCGCCACGGCCGACGGGCCGCCCGCACCCCGGTGATCCCGGGGCGCGGGCGGCCCGTTTCGGCGTTCGGACCCAGGTGCGTGGGTGCGTGGGTGCGTGGGTGCGTGGGTGCGTGGGTGCGTGGGGGTGCGTGGGTGCTGGGCGCCAGGGGCGCGGGGGCGCGGGGGCGCGGGGGCGCCGTGGCTCACGGCTCCTGGGGGAGGAGCAGCCAGAGCGCCAGGTAGATCAGGAACTGCGGGCCGGGGAGCAGGCAGGACGCGAGGAAGATGATCCGGACGGTCCACGGGGTCAGGCCGAAGCGCTCGGCGATCCCGGCGCAGACGCCGGCGATGACGCGGTTGTGGCGGGGGCGGGCGAGGCGGCTCATGGCGGTCTCCGTGTTCCTGGCGCCCGGTCCGGGCTCTCCGGAGGGCGTACGTCCATACTCCGCCGCCTCCGCCCCCGGATCCTCAGCCTCGGCGGCGATCCCGACCCTGGCCTTTGTCCCCGGTGAGGAGGACCCGACCTCGGGGTTTGTCTCGGGGGTGCCCCGGAGGTTCGCCTGCGCAGGAGTGGGAAGTCGCACGGGCCGACTTCCGGTGCGGGCGGCCGGGGGCGGCCCCCGTGGAGGCGACGGCTGAGTCCGGAGTTGACGGCCGATCATCTCGGGTGCACTATTCCACTAGTTAACTAGTGGAAAGGTGGATGTCATCGTCGAGTACCTCATCGACCGTCGCGGCGGCCTCTCGCCGTATCTGCAGATCATCGAGCAGACGAAGCGGGCACTGCGGCTCGGAGTGCTCCAGCCCGGTGACCAACTCCCCACCGCCCGCGAGGTGGTGGAGGCGACGGCGATCAATCCGAACACCGTGCTCAAGGCCTACCGCGAGCTCGAACGCGAAGGCCTGGTCGAGAGCCGGAGGGGAGTCGGGACCTTCGTCCGGAAGTCCCTCGCCAAACCGCCGGCCGTCGAGGACTCGGCCCTGCGCGCCGACCTCGCCGGGTGGATCGCCCGGGCGCGGGACGCGGGCCTGGAACGCGAGGACGTCGCCGCGCTCGTCGACACCGCTCTCGACCGCGCCTACCCCACCAGCACCGAGGCCCCCGAGGAGTCCGGGTGAACCACCCCGCAGCAGAGCACCGACCCACCGAGGACGTCCCCGCCCTGGAGGCGACCGGCCTCGGCCTGAAGTACCGATCGCGCTGGGCCCTGCGCGACTGCGAACTCCGGCTCCCGGCCGGCCGCGTCTGCGCGCTCGTCGGCCCGAACGGCGCCGGCAAGAGCACCCTGATGGCGCTCGCCGCCGGACTCCTCACGCCGACCGAGGGAACGGTCGCGGTGTTCGGGACCGGCCCGGGCGGGGCCGCCGCCCTGCGGCGCACCGCCTACCTGCGGCAGGACAAGCCGCTCTACCCGCGGTTCACCGTCGCGGAGACCCTGCGCGCCGGCCGGGAGCTCAACCCGGGCTGGGACCAGGAGATCGCGGAGCGGATCGTCCGGCTGGGCGACCTCCCGCAGAACGCCAGGGTGGGCACGCTCACCGCCGGCCAGCGGACCCGGGTCGCCCTCGCGCTCGTCCTCGGCAAGCGCCCCGACCTGCTGATGCTCGACGAGCCGCTCGCCGACGTCGACCCGGTGGCCCGCCAGGAGCTCACCGGCATCCTGATGGCCGAGGCGGCGGAGCACGGGACGACCATCCTCATCTCCTCGCACGTCCTCGCCGAGCTGGACGGCGTCTGCGACCACGTCACCGTGCTGCGCGACGGGCGGATCCGGCTCAGCGGTGACGTCGACGACCTGCTGGACGACCACCGCCTGGTGGTCGGCGCCACCGAGGGCACCGACGGCACCCCGGCCGAGCTGGCGCGCCACGAGATCGTCGAGCTGCGCCGCACCGGCCGCCAGGCGACCGCGCTGCTCAGGCCCCACGGAGAGATCGACCCGCGCTGGGACGTCAGCCGGCCGAACCTGGAGGAGATTCTGATCGCCTATCTGCGTACCGCCGCCCCGCAGGGCCGGCCCCCGGTCGAGGCCGGCGCGCACACCGCCGGGCGCGAGGAGGTGGTGGCCCGATGAGCACCGCCGACCTCGCCACCATGCCGCGGAGCCGCCCGTCCGGGCGTCGCCTGCTGAGCGGCACCACCTGGCTGGGCCTGCGCCAGGACCGCACGCCGCTCCTGATCGCCGGCTCCGTCCTGGTGCTGCTCTGCGGCTGGATGGTCTACCTGCACAGCCGGATCGCCGACCAGATAGCCGAATGGCATCTCCAGGGCTGCAACGTCGTCTACTTCCCGGCGGAGTGCGAGGGCAGCCAGGCGATCGCACTGGACGCGCACTGGGGCATCGCCGTGATGATCACCGGCTGGCTGCTGGTGATCCTGCCGATCGCCTTCGGTCTCTTCTACGCGGCGCCCTTGCTGGCACGGGAGTTCGAGACCGGGACGTACGCGCTGGCCTGGACGCAGTCCGTGTCGCGGCAGCGCTGGCTGGCGGCCCGGCTGGGCGTGCCGCTGCTCCTGACCCTGGTGGGGTCGAGCCTGCTCGCGGTCGTCTCGACCCGGTTCGTCCACCAGGTCGAGGGGCGGTTCGCCCTCCCCGGCCTGTACCACTGGTTCAGCTGGATGAGCCGCAGTGCCTCCGGGCCGTCGCTGGTCGCGTCCTGCCTGCTCTCCGTCGCGCTCGGGGCCGCCGTCGGACTGGTGGTGCGGCGGGTGGTGGCCTCGATCGTGGTCACGGCGGTGCTGACCGTCGCCGTACGGTTCGCGGTGGACTCCGGGCGGTACCTGCTGACGCCGGCGCGGGAGGCGTTGGCGAGCATCCGGATGGCCTCGCCCGATGCGGTCGACCGGATGTCCGTGGTCCAGAGCGGTCGGGTGTCGACGTCCTCGCCGCTCGAATCGCACATCGTGGAGAACGGTCTCCTGACGCGTGACGGCCTGCGGATCCCGACCGACAGCGACTGGATCGGCACCCTGCCGGACGGGACGGCCGTCTGCCCCACCGATGCCTGCAAGGCCCACTACGACGTCATCGACCGGGCCTACACGCTCTACCACCCGCCGGCCGACGAGTGGATGATGCACTGGACGCAGACCGGGCTGAGCCTGCTGGCCACGGCGGCGCTGCTGGTCTTCTGCGCGCTGTGGGTGCGCCGCGTGCGCTGAGCCGGCGTGGGGTGCGGTTGTCGGGCAGGGCCTTCTTATCCAGGGGGCCCTGCCTTCCGCTTGCCCGGATGAGGTGGCAACTCTGCAATAGAGTGGAAAGTCGGACGGGCCGACTTCCTGCGTGTGGGGGCCGCGGCGGCTGGGGCGGCAGCCGCCGGGCGGGGTGGGTCAGCGGGGCAGCCGCTCGCGTTCGGAGTCGTCCCCGGTGCGCCGGTTCACGCTCAGCGCGGTGATCACGCCGAGCACGACGGTGAGGAGCGCGAGGGCGAGGAGGAGCACGAAGGCGGTGGCGACGAGGAAGTCGGCGGTGCCGCCGGCCCTCACCGCCGGACGCCGATGACGCGGCGGCCGAGACGGGCGGCGAGTGCGTGGAGCAGTTCGTCGGCCTGGTCGCGGGTGAGCGGGAGGGCGAGGTGCTCGCCGGGGCCGGTGTTGACGTCGAGGTCGACGGCGACGCGGAGTTGGAGCGCGGCGTCGGGAACGGTCTCCACGGCGAGGTAGGCGACGGTGGTGCGCTCGGTGTGGATCGCCTGGGTGAGGAGCGGGATCAGGACGCCCACGGGTCACCCCGTTCGGCGGCGCTCGCGGCGGCGCGCAGGAGGCCGAGGAGGTTGAGGAGGGTGGCGACGGGGGCGTTGCCGAAGCCGATGAGGACGCGGCCGTCGACGCTGCCGTTGGTGGCGGCCGAGCCCCAGGCGATGCCGAACGGGCGCCCGTGCTCGTGGAGTTCGGCGAGCAGTGCGGTGACCTGGGGTTCGGTGTAGTCGCGCATCCGGGGGTCGTCCGGTGCGACCGGGGCGTGGCGGGTCATGCGGCGGCGTCCAGCTCGAACCAGACGACCTTGCCGTCCTTGCGGGCGTCGGCGCCGAAGCGGTGGGTGAGGGAGCGGACCAAGTGGATGCCGCGGCCCGAGAGTTCGTAGGGATCGGCGGAGGTGCGCTGCTCGGGGAGGGTGGGGCTGTCGTCGGCGACCGAGACCCGGAGGGTGCGGTTCGCGAGGACGACGACCACGAGGGGCGCCTGGCTGCCCGCGTGGCGCCAGGCGTTGACGAAGAGCTCGTGGAGGGCGAGTTCGGCGTCGGCGATGGGGTCCGGCGGCCACCCGGAGGAGGCGAGGGCCGCACGCAGTTCGTGCCGGGCGGCGGACCAGTCGGGAGGGTTGAGGGCACGCACGAAGAACCTCCGGGAGAGGAGAGGGAGTTCGCGACGGAGGCGAGACCGTGAGCCAGGCTGTGACGGCTGCTCTGCGGCGCCCGGACAGGGCATTACTGACGCTCCGCCGTGTGATCGGTGCAACACTGAGAGTAGGGGGATCGATGGCAGACTTGCAAGCCATTCGTCGGGTCTCAGGGTTGCGTCACTCCTTGGTGGCGTCGTAGGTGGGTTGTGCGCGAGACTGCGCAGACAGGGAAGGACAGCCGTGGGATACAAGGGGCCGATCAGCCAGCGGCAGCGCCGATTCGGCGAAGAGCTGCAACGGCTGCGCATGGCAGCAGGGTTGTCAGCAGCGGAGGCCGGAGCACTGGTGGGGATGGGCGGCCCGGCGGTGAGCCACACCGAGGCCGGTCGGATCACCCTGAACGCGGAGCGACTCGAAGTCTGGCTCGACGCCTACGGCTGCACCGATGTCGCGTACAGGTCCACGCTTGCGGAGATGGGCCGGAGCACGGGCAAGGGCTGGTGGAGCGAGTACGAGGGCAAGGTGCCTCCGCTTGCTCTGGACCTGGCGGAGGCCGAGGACCGGTCCGTGCGACTGGCCAACTACGAGATGCTCTACATCCCGGGGCCACTTCAACTTCAGGCCTATGCCGAGGCGATCTTCGGAGGTCCCTACGGTGACGGGAAGTGGAGCAATGCGGACGCGGTCCAGTTCCGAATGGACCGCCAACGAGTCCTTGAGGAGGACAGGGAGTTCCACTTCGTCATTCATGAGGCCGCACTGCGAATGCGCTTCCCCGGCGATGCAGTCATGAGGGCCCAGTTGCTTCATGTGCTCGACATGGCAGAGCGCCCGAACATCACCGTGCAGGTGATGCCGTTCACGGCGGCTGAGAAGCCGCCGAGTCCCAACTCGTTCCTGTTCTGCGAGCCTGCCTGCATCGACCTTTCCACGATCATCGTTGATGCCCCTGGTCGTGCCGAGCATTATGGTGACCCGGAGAGCATCGCGGCCTACCGTCAGATGTTCGATCAGTTGAGGGATCTGGCCCTTCCTGCTGTCAGCGCGGCCGAGCCTCGGCGTGGGGTGGCCTTCCGTGACTCCTGGGGCCTCCTCCACCACCTTCTCTACCTGATCCAAGTCTGAAAGGCCTGTGATGTCAGAAGTCCTGTGGCAGAAGTCGTCATTCAGCGGCGGAGATGCCTCGAACAACTGCCTCGAACTGGCCCCCGGCACCGGCGACCTGCGTCACCTGCGCGAGTCGGACGACCCTGATGTCGTCGTCACGACCGACGTGGCCAAGCTCCGGGCGTTCATCCTCGGGGTCAAGGCCGGCGAGTTCGACCACTTCATCTGAGTAGCGAGCACTGAGGGGCGGGCGGCCACCAGGCCACCCGCCCCCACAAAATCGCTCAACCGCGCAGTGGCCAACTGTTCGCTGGGGCGTCCAGCCAGACCCGGTGGCCTTCTCCACTTACCGTGAGCCCGAATCGCTCCGGTCCTGGCCGTCCGTGGTCACCCCACCATCGGTATGCCGCCTCGGCCTCCTCCCATAGGCGCCGCGAACCGTACTGCCATACCGTGTACCGCTCGGCGTTCTCATTGCCGTCCCAGTCGACGGCGGCCCACGACGTGCAGTCCGTCGTGGCGAGCCACAGTCGCCGCCGCACTCCCTCCACCTCGGGATCGTCGTGCCAGACATACCAGACGTCACCGAGCCGGTGGCCGACGGCGAAGTCCGATTCCCAGTCACCCCCAGCCACGAGCCGGGGGTCGAGCCCGGTCGAGGACTCCTTCGGCTCGTGTTCGTCCCGCACCACGTCACGGTAGATCCGGTGCTGCTGCCGCTGGTCGCGCAACGTCATAAAGGCGCTGTACGGACTGAACCGGCCCTCTGCCGTGCCGCCCCCTCTGACCGTGAGCCTCAACAGGCCCCAGCAGATCCAGGGGTTGTCCCACGGCGTGAGGATCACCCCGCCGGGCCTGGTCTGCTGGACCCATGCGTCCGGTACACGAGTGACGGAGCAGGTGGCAGCCACGCGGTCGTACGGTGCCTCTCGCCGCCAACCTTCCTGCCCGTCTCCGCAGATCACCGTCGGCTTCGCCGAGTTCGCCGCCAGCACTGCCCGGGCCTTCTCCGTGAGTGCCGAATCCACCTCGATGGTGACCACATTGGCATCGCCCAGTCGGTGTGCGAGGTAGGCCGAGGTGAGGCCGGTGCCAGTGCCGATCTCCAGGACTCTCATGCCGGCCGAGAGATCGAGCGCTTCGAGCATGCGGAAGACCACAGACGGCGCAGAGGCGGAGGACGACGGCCACGGCCGGTCGCCCTCCGCCGGAGACGCGCCGTCATTGATCTGTGTCACCACTGCCTCGTCGGTGTAGGCCGCGGTGAACCAAGCTGCGGGATCTGTCCGGCGATCACAAGCTCGATAGCGGCCCCGACCGTCCCGGAGCCAGATCAGATCGGGAAGGAAGCGGTGTCGCGGAAGGGCGAGTGCCGCCGCCCGCCATTCGGCGGCGACCTCGTGACCGAGCTCGTCACGTACGGAGAGGAGCAGGCCGCGAATGGCGGCCTGCTCCTCTTCCTGCTGGTTCTGGGTCACTTGTGCTTCGGCTCCGGCTTGGCCTTGTCGGTGTCAGGATTCGGCGCAGCCTTGCCCGGGTCCTTGTTGCCGGCGTGCCTGCCCTGCCCGCCGTCGTTGGGGCCGCTGCCTCCGCCGGAGCTGCCGCCCTTGCCGGTTCCCCATGCCATGGTCCTTCTCCTCTGCTGCTGAGGGTGGTTGAGGTGAATCAGACCGCGCGACCCCGGCCGTCCGGCGGCATCGGACCGGGCGGACGCTCTGGGGGCTTCGGGCGATCTCCGGGGGCGGTCATGAAGACCCCTCTCGCATGGTGGCGATGGCTCGATACGTCGAGCCATCGCCACCGTAGGTAGCGATCTCCTTTGTCTCCAACAGAGTTGCGGCGAATTGCACTGATGCGCCCCCGCGCCGGGCCTCACTCCGGTGCGCCGGGTCGTGGCCTTGACCCAGGATCGACGGGCGGTGAACCCTTGCGGCAGAAGCGACTCACTCGACACAGAGGGGGACAGGAATGCCGCTCAAGTTCCTCGGGATCTACCCCAACACCCCGGACGACGGATCTCCGACCATCTGGCTCGATGAGACCAGCGGTGACCTGGTCATTCAATCGTGGAAAGCAGACGAGGAGACCATCAGGCGCTGCCAGGAGATCGGGTCGATCCCTGGGCACTCAACGGACGTTCCCGATCACGAGACGGTGATCAGGCTCCCCGCCAACATGCTTCAGTTCATCCCCCGAGTCGATGGCGAGGTCAACGGTGGCCACTGCGGTTCGTGAGGCGCTCGCCAAGGCCCGGCGGTCGGCCGTGCACCTTGAGATGCGTGACAGCTACATGCGTGACGACCCGGCGTTCATCTCCTGGCAGGGAGGGCACCGGGAAGATCCGGAGGATCGTGAATCCTGGTGGCGGCCATGGCTCGATGTCGTGGCCGAGACGACCGGACGAGGCGTTTCGATGCGGCGGGCCCGCGTCGTGTCGGAGCCTGTCAGTGACTACATCCAGTACGAGTACGACGGCACGTTCACGAATGTCGCAGCAGGTGAGCAGGTGCGCTGGCTGCCCCGATCGACAGCGCGTGATCTGTTGTTGCCCGCTCTGGACTGCTGGGTAGTGGACAGCGAGACGCTGATCCTCCATCACTTCAGTGGTGATGGGCAGTGGGCCGGCTCGGGCATGGAGGTCTGCACGGATCCGGCTCTGGTAGAGCTGTACGCCAGGGCATTCGAATCCGTCTGGCTGCGCGCCGTCCCCCACTCGGAGTACCGGCCGACCTGATCCATGACTCTGTCAGCATCGTCAAGCGTTCAGCGGGCGCGCCGGGATCTCGCCGATCGGCTCGGCGAGATCCGGCGGGAGGCGGGGATCACCGGGCGGGAGCTCGCGCAGCTCTGTGGCTGGCATCCGTCCAAGACGTCCCGAATCGAGAATGCACGGACGGTGCCTTCACCGGCAGATCTTCTGGCTTGGTGTCGGGTTTCCGGAGCCGATGACCAGGCCTCGGATCTCATTGCCTCGTTGCGCGCTGTCGAGGGCATGTTCGTCGAATGGCGCCGCATCGAGCGTGACGGTTTGAAGCGTGTACAGGAGTCTGTCCTGCCGCGCTACGAACGCACGCGCCGCTTCCGGGCGTATTCGTCGTGGCTGGTGACCGGATTGCTCCAGACCCGGGCTTACACCGAAGCGGTGCTGCGGGCCGTGCAGCGGCGCCGGGTCGTGGTGGACGATGTGGACGCCGCCGTGGAAGTCCGGATGGAGCGGCAGCGGATCCTCCGCGAAGGTGACCGGCGGTTCGCCGTTCTCCTGGAGGAGTCCGTCCTACGGTCGGGCCCCGGCAGCCGGGATGTTCAGCGCGAGCAACTGGCGCACCTGCTGACCGTGGGCGCGCTGCCCCAGGTCAGTCTCGGCATCGTCCCCATGGGGCCGGGCCGTTCCCGGATGCCGGTCGAGGGTTTCTGGATCTATGACACCGCCCAGGTCAACGTGGAACTGGTCTCCGGCTACCTCACCATCACCCAGCCCAGCGAGATCGCCCTCTACGCCCAGGCCTTCGGCGAGCTGGCCGACCAGGCCGTCCACGGTGAGCAGGCCCGGGCCCTGATCGGTGCGGCGATGGAGGCGCTGGCGTGACGGGCGGGGAATCTGCGCCAGCAGATTCCCCGCCCGTGAATGCTGCTCTCGCTCGCCGCCCTGGGGCCGGGGCGGGGCCGGCGGGGGGGGGGGGGGGGGGGTGCGGCGAGGGCGCCGCCGCGGCAGCCTGGTGGCGGGCCGAGGGGCCGCCGG
>NZ_JBEPAA010000023.1:0-111257 GCF_040298365.1 Kitasatospora sp. NPDC001603 | reverse complement strand
GGACCGACTCGCCCTCGCGCCGCTCCGGCTCCTGCGGCAGGTGGCCGATGTTCGCGCCCGCCGGGCTGAGCCGCAGCGAGCCGCCCTCGGGGGGGCCGCCGCGGTCGTACGCCGGTCCCGCGGTGTTCAGTTGGCGCCGGCGGGGATGGTGCCGAGGCGGCCGGCCTGGAAGTCCTCCATGGCCTGCTGGAGCTCGCGGTGGCTGTTCATCACGAACGGGCCGTAGTGGGCGACCGGCTCCCGGATCGGCTGCCCGCCGAGCAGGACGACCTCGAAGCCCTCGCTCCGGGAGTCCTGGGTGTCGTCGGCCCGGATGGTGAGGGAGTCGCCCTCGCCGAAGACGACGGCCTGGCCCACGTGGAACGGGCGCCGCTCGGTGCCCGCCGAACCGCTGCCGGCGAGGCCGTAGGCCAGGCCGTTGAAGTCGGCCCGCCAGGGCAGGGTGACCTGGGCGCCGGGGTTCACGGTCAGGTGGATCATCGTGATGGGCGTGTGGGTGGCGCCGGGGCCCTGGTGGCCCGCGATGTCACCGGCGATGAGGCGGACCAGCGCGCCGCCGTCCTCCGAGGCGAGCAGCTTCACGCTGCCGCCGCGGATGTCCTGGTACTTCGGCGCGATCATCTTGTCCGCGGCGGGCAGGTTCACCCAGAGCTGCAGCCCGTGGAAGAGTCCGCCGGACATCACCAGCGACTCCGGCGGGGTCTCGATGTGCAGCAGGCCGGAGCCGGCCGTCATCCACTGGGTGTCGCCGTCGGTGATGACGCCGCCGCCGCCGTGCGAGTCCTGGTGGATGAAGGTCCCGTCGATGATGTACGTGACCGTCTCGAAACCGCGGTGCGGGTGCCAGGGGGTTCCCTTGGGCTCGCCGGCGGCGTAGTCCACCTCACCCATCTGGTCCATCATGATGAACGGGTCCAGGTACTTCTGGTTGATCTTCGCGAAGGCGCGGCGGACCGGGAAGCCCTCGCCCTCGAAGCCGCTGGGGGCGGTCGACACGGCCAGCACGGGACGCGGCCGGGAGTCGGCGGCGGGCGCCGCGATACGCGGCAGAACGAGCGGGTTTTCGACGGTCACGGCTGGCATGTCGGCCTCCTTCGGGGGGTTCCTCTTGCCTACGTCCACGAGATTAGTTCAATTCTCAACAAGAAGCAAGTTGAAGATTGAACTATGTCGCGACGGGAGGGCCGGGGCCCGTTGCGCGGGGCCCGTCGGCCGCGGCGGTGGACCGGCGGCCGGGCGGGCCGTCAGCCGTACATGCGGCGCATGGTGAAGTCGACCATCTGCTCGACCGCCTTGGCGTCGAACACCATCCGGTGCTCGCCCTCCATGTCCAGCGCGAAGCCGTAGCCGGTCGGCAGCAGGTCGAGCACCTCGGCACCGGTGACGGTGAAGTGCTTCGAGTCCTTGCCGGCGTAGCGGCGCAGCTCCTTCAGCGAGCTGAACATCGGGATCACCGGGGTCGGCGTGTTGTGCAGCGCCAGGAATCCGGGGCGTTCGCCGCGCGGGCAGTGCACCTTGGAGGTGATGAAGATGGCCTGGAAGTCCTCCACCGCCATCGAGCCGGTGGTGAAGGCCCGGACCGCGTCCGCCAGTGACGGCGGGGACGGCTCGGGGTAGAGGGACTGCTGCTGCGCCGCCTGCGGCTGCTCGCCGTACGGGCCGGGGCCGGCGCCGGGCATGCCGTTCATGCCCGGCTGCGGTCCCGCCTGCTGCTGGTAGGGATCACCCGGGTATGCGTTCTGGTCATAGCCGTACACACGGACAGGCTAGCGGGAGCGCACCCGCCCGTGCGGGCGTCGATCCTGACAAGGAGTGGCCGTCCCGCCTTGTGGGACGTGACCACGTTCATAGCGGATTCACGGTCAGGGGCTTGAAACATGTTACCGCTGGGTAGCATCATGATGCCTACTGGTGGGTACGGGGCGCCCGAACGCGGCGGTCTCCCGGAAGCGACGAACCGGAGAAAACGGCGATGGGTCACTACAAGTCCAACCTGCGGGACGTGGAGTTCAACCTCTTCGAGGTGTTCGGCCGCGAGCAGGTCTACGGCACCGGACCGTTCGCGGACATGGACGTCGAGACCGCGAAGAACATCCTGAGCGAGATCACGCGCCTTGCCGAGAACGACCTCGCCGCCTCCTACACCGACACCGACCGCAACCCGCCGGTCTTCGACCCGGAGACGAACACCGCGCCGATCCCGGACACGTTCAAGAAGAGCTACCAGGCCTTCATGGACGCCGAGTGGTGGCGCCTGGGCATCCCGGAGTCCATCGGCGGCCAGGTCACCCCGTCCTCGCTGATCTGGGGCTTCGCCGAGCAGATCCTCGGCTCGAACCCGGCCATCTGGATGTACTCCTCCGGCCCGGCCTTCGCCGGCGTCATCGCCGACGAGGGCACCGAGGAGCAGCTGGAGGTCGCCAAGCGGATGACCGACCGCCTCTGGGGCTCCACCATGGTGCTGACCGAGCCGGACGCCGGTTCGGACGTCGGCGCCGGCCGCACCAAGGCGGTCAAGCAGGAGGACGGCTCCTGGCACATCGAGGGTGTGAAGCGCTTCATCACCTCGGGCGAGCACGACATGTCCGAGAACATCATCCACATGGTGCTGGCCCGCCCCGAGGGCGGCAAGCCGGGCACCAAGGGCCTCGGCCTCTTCATCGTGCCGAAGTACGACTTCGACTGGGAGACCGGCGAGCTCGGCGAGCGCAACGGCGTCTACGCGACCAACGTCGAGCACAAGATGGGCCTCAAGGCCTCGAACACCTGCGAGATGACCTTCGGCGCCAAGCACCCGGCCAAGGGCTGGCTGCTGGGCGAGAAGGTCGACGGCATCCGCCAGATGTTCAAGATCATCGAGTTCGCCCGGATGATGGTCGGCACGAAGGCCATCGCCACCCTCTCCACCGGCTACCTGAACGCGCTGGAGTACGCCAAGGAGCGCGTGCAGGGCGCCGACATCTCGCAGTTCCTGGACAAGACCGCCCCGCGCGTCACCATCACGCACCACCCGGACGTGCGCCGCTCGCTGATGACCCAGAAGGCGTACGCCGAGGGCATGCGCGCGCTGGTCCTGCTCACCGCCTCCACCCAGGACGACGTGCTCGCCGCCCGCCTGCGCGGCGAGAGCGACGAGGCCGCCGAGCGCCTGAACGACCTGCTGCTGCCGATCGTCAAGGGCTACGGCTCGGAGAAGTCCTACGAGCAGCTCGCCCAGTCCCTGCAGACCTTCGGTGGCTCCGGCTACCTGCAGGAGTACCCGATCGAGCAGTACATCCGGGACGCCAAGATCGACACCCTCTACGAGGGCACCACCGCGATCCAGGGCCAGGACTTCTTCTTCCGCAAGATCGTCAAGGACGGCGGCCAGGCGCTCACCGCGCTCTCCGAGCAGATCCAGAAGTTCCTCGGCTCGGCCGCGGGCGGCGACGCCCTGGCCGCCGAGCGCGAGCTGCTCGCCAAGGCCGCCGGCGACCTGGAGGCGATCGTCGGCAAGCTGCTGGCGGACCTCTCCTCGGTCGAGCAGGACGTCAAGAACATGTACAAGGTGGGCCTCAACACCACCCGCCTGCTGATGGTCTCCGGCGACGTCGTGGTCGGCTGGCTGCTGCTGCGCCAGGCCGCGGTGGCCCTGGCCAAGCTGGAGGCCGGCGCCTCGGAGAAGGACGTCGCCTTCTACCAGGGCAAGGTCGCGGCGGCCCGCTTCTTCGCCAAGAACATCCTGCCGACCGTCGGCTCGCAGCGTCTGATCGCCGAGGGCGTCGACAACGAGATCATGGACCTGGCGGAGGAGGCGTTCTGACGCCCGCACCCCCGATGACCGCCTGACCCCACCCTCACGCCGAAGGGCCCGGTTCCTCGACCGGGCCCTTCGGTGTGCCCGGGCCCGGCCGCCCCGGCGGGCCGCGGTCCCGGTCACGGGCCCCGGATGACGGTCCGCTACCGGGCGCGGCCGCAGGGTGCGCGGGGCCCGGCGCGGCGTCAGTTCACGTTTCTGTCCGCGTTCTGCATCCGTTGGGGGGATCCGAGTGTCCTGTCCGTGTACGGGCATATGCTCAAGGGGCGAAGCCGACCCCCCATCCGGCTTCAGCCCTCCCTCGACTCAGGAGCAGCATGTCGACCGCCGCCCGTCAGGCTTTCTTCGACCGGACGCACACCGATGATCTGATTGCCTTCCTCGGTACCTCACCGTCGCCCTACCACGCGGTCGCCAGCGCCGCCGAGCGGCTGGAGAAGGCGGGATTCCGGCAGGTGGCCGAGACGGACGCCTGGGACGCGACGGCCGGGGGCCGCTACGTGATCCGGGGCGGCGCGCTGATCGCCTGGTACGTGCCGCAGGGCGCCGGTCCGCAGACGCCGTTCCGCGTCGTGGGCACCCACACCGACTCCCCGAACCTGCGGGTGAAGCCGGTGCCGGACACCGGGTCGGCGGGCTGGCGACAGGTCGCGGTGGAGATCTACGGCGGCGTGCCGCTGAACACCTGGCTCGACCGGGACCTCGGCCTCTCCGGGCGCCTGGCGCTGCGGGACGGCAGCTCGCGGCTGGTGCAGCTGGACGAGCCGCTGCTGCGCGTGCCGCAGCTGGCGATCCACCTGGACCGCCAGGTCAACGAGGGGATGAAGCTCGACAAGCAGCGCCACCTGACCCCGATCTGGGGCCTCGGCCCGGTCGACGAGGGTTCGCTGATCGACTACGTCGCCCAGCGCGCCGGGGTGGACGCCGCCGAGGTGGCCGGCTGGGACCTCATGACGCACGACGTGCAGCCCGCCAGCTACCTGGGCCGGGACCGCGAGCTGCTGGCCGGCCCGCGCCTGGACAACCTGCTCTCGGTGCACGCGGCCACCGCCGCGCTGGCCGCCGTGGCCGGCGACGACCTGCCGTACATCCCGGTGCTGGCCGCCTTCGACCACGAGGAGACCGGCAGCGAGTCGGACACCGGCGCGCAGAGCCCGCTGCTCGGCAACGTGCTGGAGCGCAGCGTCTACGCGCGCGGCGGCAGCCCGGAGGACCGCGCCCGGGCGCTGGCCGGAACCGTCTGCCTCTCCTCCGACATGGGCCACGCCGTCCACCCGAACTACAGCGAGCGGCACGAGCCGGGGCACCACCCGATGCCCAACGGCGGACCGATCCTGAAGGTCAACGTCAACAACCGGTACGCGACCGACGGTATCGGCCGGGCGGTCTTCGCGGCGGCCTGCGAGAAGGCCGGCGTGCCGTGGCAGACCTTCGTCTCCAACAACGCCATGCCCTGCGGTACGACGATCGGACCGATCACCGCGGCGCGGCTCGGGATCAGCACGGTGGACTGCGGCATCGCGGCCCTGTCCATGCACTCGGCGCGCGAGCTGTGCGGGGCGGACGACCCGTTCCTGCTGGCGTCCGCGATCAAGGCCTTCCTGGAGGGCTGAGCACGCCCCGGGGGTCCACGAGCCCCCGACGCCGAAGGGCCCGGCCACCCGGCCGGGCCCTTCGGCCTTCCCGGCGTCGCCCGGAACGCGGCTACTCCATCCCGGCGAGCACCAGGGGCAGCCGGCGCGTGCCGTCCGCCGTCAGCTTCACCGGCACGCCCCAGTCCTGCTGGTGGACGTGGCAGGACGGGAACTCGATCTCCGGGTCGTCGTCGCAGGAGGCGGCCATCGCCGAGACGTGCAGCACGCCCTCGGCCACCTGGTCGGAGAGCACCAGCTCGCGGGAGAGCGCGGAGTCCGCGCCCGCGCCGGAGACCAGCAGCTCGGGCGGGGTGGAGCTGACCAGCAGCCGGGTGGACGGGCCGTAGCGCTCGTCCAGCTTCTGGCCGGTGGGCGCCGAGAAGACCACGTCCAGCTGGAACGCGCCAGCGGCGACCTCGGTGGCGGCCCGCTGGGTGCGGTGCGCCACCGACTCGACCCGGACGGCCTCCTCGGGCAGCCGCAGCCGGGTGAGCCGGTGCCGGGCGGACTCGATCACCACGATGTCGTCGTCGACCAGCACCGCGCCGGAGGGCTCGCGCAGGTCGGTGGCGAGCGTGGTCACCTCGCCACTGGCCGGGTCGAAGCGGCGCAGCGCGTGGTTGTAGGTGTCGCTGACGGCCACCGAGCCGTCGGGCAGCACGGTGACGCCCAGCGGGTGCTGGAGCAGCGCCTGCCCCGCCTCGCCGTCGCGGTGCCCGAAGTCGAAGAGGCCGGTGCCGACGGCGGTCTCGACCGCCTTCGTTTCACGTGAAACCGAACGCAGCGCCGAGGTCTCCGAGTCGGCCACCCAGAGCCGCTCGCCGTCCGCCGAGACCGCCAGGCCGGACGGCTGGGCGAACCAGGCCTCGGCGGCGGGGCCGTCGACCAGGCCCTCGTTGGTGGTGCCGGCCGCGACCCGGACGGTGCCGGCCGCCGGGTCGTACGCCCAGAGCTGGTGGACGCCGGCCATGGCGATCCAGACCTCGCCGTCGAACCAGGCGACGTCCCACGGCGAGGAGAGGTCGACCTCGCGGGCCGGGCCCTCGGTGGCCGAGCCCTGCCACCACTGCCGGCCGGTGCCGGCCAGGGTGTCGACGCTGCCGTCGGCCAGCCGGACGCCGCGCAGCGCGTGGTTCACGGTGTCGGCCACGATCACGTCGTAGGCCGAGCCCTCGGGGAGCAGGGCGAGGCCCTGCGGCTCGCTGAACCGGGGGGAGGTGCCGTCGACCAGGCCGCGCACGCCGTCCCCGATCCGGCGGACGACGCTCTCGCCGTCCTCGGCCAGCTCGACCAGCGAGTGGTGCCCGGAGTCGGCGACCAGGAAGTGCCCGTTCGGCAGCCGGACGGCCTTGCCGGGGAACTTGAGGTCCCCCGCGGTGGGCTCCGGCGCCACGTACGGGCCGTCGCCGCGGCGCAGCGTGCCCTTGGCGGCGTGCTCCGCCTCCAGCTCCTCCACCAGCCGGGCGATGGCGTGCGCGTGCCCCTCACCGGCGTGCTGGGCGACCACGTACCCCTCGGGGTCGATCACCACCAGCGTCGGCCAGGCGCGCACCGCGTACTGCTTCCAGGTGGCGAGCGCCGGGTCGTCCAGCACCGGGTGGTGCACCTCGTACCGGGCGACGGCGTCGACCACGGCCTGGTGGTCGGCCTCGTGCACGAACTTGGGCGAGTGCACGCCGACGATCACCACGGTGTCGCGGTGCTTCTCCTCCAACTCACGGAGCTCGTCCAGGACGTGCAGACAGTTGATGCAGCAGAAGGTCCAGAAGTCCAGGACGGTGATCTTGCCCCGGAAGTCGGCGAGGGTGAGGTCCTTGCCGCCGGTGTTCAGCCAACCGCCTGCCCCGACCAGCTCGGGGGCGCGTACACGTGCACGAGATGCCATACCCCCATCAAACCGCACGTGGGGTGCTCCTCATTCCTGCGGTCGGCGGGGGAGCGCGCCCGGGGGCCGGGGGCTTCCGGCGGGTGGTCACTCCGGGCGGGGGCTGCCGGCGAGGGCGGGGGTGGCCGGGGGGTCGACGGTGGTGTCGGGGGCGACGGCCGGGGCGGGCACGGTGGGGCGGGCCCGTCGGGAGACGGTGTCGCACCAGGTGATCAGACGGCGGCCGGCCTCGATCATCGGTGTCTCCAGGCGGCGGTGCAGCAGGTCGGCGGCGGCCAGCGCGACCAGGCAGACGGCGGCGGCGAACGCCGGGGTGCCGCCGGGCAGCCACGGGGCCAGGGCGGCGGTGAGGCTGACGGCCGAGGCCTGGAGCAGGTAGAGGCCGTAGGAGCGCTCGCCGACGAAGACCAGCGGGCGCAGCGAGAGCAGCAGGCGGCCCGGGCCGGGGCCGAGCAGGGTGGGCAGCAGGAGGGCGACGCCGAGGCCGAAGAGGAAGATGGTGGGCTGCTCGCTGCCGAAGTGGTCGGTCAGGTCCGGCAGGTGGGCGTGCAGGACGAGGAAGCCGGCCCCGGCCACCGCGCCGACCACCGGGTGGGTCAGCGGGCTGAGCAGGGCGAAGCCGCGGCGGCTGTGCAGCACGACGGCGAGCAGCGCGCCGATCAGCAGCACCGAGTAGTGCAGGCCCATGCCCTTCCAGGTCTCGTTGTACGGCACCAGGACGAGGGCGATCGCGGCCACGGCGAGCGGGATGCGGAGCCGGTCGGAGATCAGGCCGACCAGGATCAGCGCGAGCGGCCAGACCAGGTAGAACTTCTGCTCGATGCCGATGGTCCAGGTGTGCAGGTACGGGGTGTCGCCGGCGAGGTGGTACTCGTTCATGAAGCCGAGGTAGTTCGGCAGGTGGTCCATCAGCACCGCCCAGCCGTGGCCGGAGCGGTAGACGGCGACCATGGTGATCAGCAGGCCCAGGTAGTACAGCGGCACGATCCGGAACACCCGCCGGATGTAGAAGTTCCGCAGCGATATGCGCCCGGTCCGGTCCCGTTCCCGGAGCATCAGGGTGGTGATGAGGAAGCCGGAGAGGACGAAGAAGGCGTGCACCCCGATCCAGCCGGAGAGGAACCGGGACTGCGGGCCGCCGTAGTGGAAGAAGACCACGATCACGGCGGCGACGGCGCGCAGCCCGTCCAGCGCGTCGAACCGCCGCATCGCGAGGAATTCGGCATGGGTCAGTCGGCGCATGGGGAGTCTCCGGGCGGGCGGGGCGTCGTCGCCGGGGCACCCGTGCGGGCACCCGCGGTCAGGGCAGCGACATCATGGCCGACCGTGGCCGTTCTTGACCATCCGGTGGTGGAGTGTGACGGTTCCGTGTGCCCGGAGTCGGCTCGGGACGGGACCGCGCTCGGGAGTGGATCCGCTCAGGACCGGGCCGCGCTCAGGACCGGGCCGCGCTCAGGACCGCGGCGCCGAGCGCCAGCGGACCTCGCCGTCCTGCCGCTCGTCAGTGGGGCGCAGGCCGAGCGCCCGGGCGACGGCGGCGGAGGCCCGGTGGTCGGGGTGGACGTGGGCGAGGACGGTGGTGACGCCGGACGCGCGGAGGTGGTCGAGCAGGGCGCGCGCCGCCTCGGTGGCGAGGCCGCGCCCCTGCCAGGGGGTGCCCAGGACCCAGGCGATCTCGGCGGCGTCCGGGCCGATGGTGGCCTGGACGTAGCCGGTCAGCCGGCCGTCGGCGCGCAGCCGGAGCACCCAGTTGCCCCAGGCCTCGGCGGGATCGGGAGAGCCTGCCGCGAGCCGGGCGTAGCGGGCCCGCAGGGCGTCGGCGGTGGCCGGTCCGCCGCCGGTGAAGGTGTAGAGGTCCGGGTCGGCGAGGGCGGCGGCCATCTCCTCGGCGTGCTCGGGGTTGATCGGCAGCAGGTCCAGGCGCTCGGTACGCAGGACGGCGGCGGTGACGTCGGCGGTGTCGTCGGCGGCGGCGGTGTCGTCGGTAACGACGGTTTCGTCGTCGACGGCTGCGGCAGCGGTGGCGTCGGACGGATCGGATTGGTCCACGGGCCCATTCAACTCCGTCGTGTGGCGGTGCTTCGTACGGGGAGGCCGATCGGGTCGAATGGATCGCACGTCCACGCGAAGGAGGCGGTATGCGGTACCTGGTCAGGGAGAAGCTGTTCGCGATCGGTGACGACTACTGGATCGAGGACGATCAGGGGCACAAGGCGTTCCTGGTGGACGGCAAGGTGCTGCGGTTGCGCGACACCTTCGAGCTGAAGGACGCCGACGGCCGGGTGGTCGCGGTGGTGAAGGAGAAGGCGTTCACCGTCCGGGACGCGATGAGGATCGAGGACGCCGACGGCGAGGTGGTGGCGACCGTCCGGGAGAAGCTGTTCACGCCGTTCCGCGACAAGTACCTGGTGGAGCTGGCCGGTGGCGGCGAGCTGAAGGTCCACGGGGACCTGATCGACAAGGACTACCGGATCGAGGACGAGCACGGCGGCGAGCTCGCCCGGATCTCCCGCAAGTGGTTCCGGATCCGTGACACCTACGGCGTGGAGGTGGCCGACGGCGCGGACGTCGGGCTGCTGCTGGCCGTCGCCGCCTGCGTGGACCACCTGACGGCGCAGGACTGACCCGGGTGGTCCGCGGCGGGTGCGGGACCGGCCGTCCCGCACCCGCACCCCTCACGGGCCGGTCAGACGATGACGTGCGGCAGGAAGCGGGCGCCCTGGTGGGTGATCGGGCTGTCGTCCGTCTCGCGGATGCCGAGGCCCGCCGCCTCGCCGTCGATCACCCAGGTGCCGAGCACCGGGCGGTTGCCGTCGAAGTCGGGCAGCGGGTGGTACTGCTGGTAGCAGTGGCCCTCGGCGCCGTAGCGGTCCGGGTCGCCGGCCCAGTCGGCGAGCCGGGTCTCGGCGCCGTCCGGCCCGACGATCCGGATGCCGGCGCCCTCCCGGCCGAGCAGCGGCTTGGCCGCGTACCCGGGGCCGCCCGGGTCGGCGAGTTCACGCGGGCCGTCCAGGTAGGCGGGCAGCAGGTTGGGGTGGCCCGGGTAGAGCTCCCAGAGCACCGCCAGCAGCGCCTTGTTGGAGAGCAGCATCTTCCAGGCCGGCTCGATCCAGAGGGTGGAGCCGGTGCCGCCGCCGTGGTCGATGACGTCCAGCAGCTGCTCGCCGAACTCGTCCTCGGCCAGCCACTCCCACGGGTAGAGCTTGAACGCCGAGCGGATGAAGCGGTGTTCGAGGTCGACGAACCGGCCGGAGAGGCCGTCCCAGCCGATGTCCTCCATCGCGATGCCGACCGTCTCGATGCCGGCCTGTTCGGCGCACTCCTGGAGGTAGAGGGTGGTCATCCAGTCCTCGCCCTCGGTGTCGCCGCGCGAGTGGGCGAAGTGGACCGGGCCGGACGGCAGCAGGTGCTTCTGCCGGGCCCAGGACGCGACCAGCCGCTCGTGCAGCGAGTTCCACTGGTCGGCGGCGGGGAAGCGCTCCTCCATCCAGAACCACTGCGGGCCGGCCGCCTCGATCAGCGAGGTCGGGGTGTCGGCGTTGTACTCGAACAGCTTGGCCGGTCCGGTGCCGTCGTACGCGAGGTCGAAGCGCCCGTAGAGGGCCGGCTGTTCGGCGCGCCGCCGCCAGGACTCGGCGACGGTCGCGGCGAGGCGGGGGTCGGTGATCCCGTAGTCCGCGAACCGGCCGGTGCGGACCACGTGGTCGGCGGCCGCCAGGCACATCAGGTGCAGTTCCTCGACCACCTCCTCCAGCGCCTCCACCTCGGGCAGCGAGAACTCGTAGTACCCGCTCTCGTCCCAGTAGGCGTGCGGGCCGCCCTGGTTGCAGGGGTCGGAGCACATGGCGTAGATCAGGCCCTGGCCCTCGACGGTGGCCAGCCAGTCGGGGCGCGGGGCGATGGTTCTGCGGCGCACCGCGGTCAGCCCCCGCCCGAGCCGCTGGAGCCGGCGGGGCAGCCGAACCCGCCGCGCTTGGTGGCGGCCTTGTCGAAGGTGCCGCCGAGCGCGGTGGTGCCGCCGGAGCCGCAGTAGTACCAGCGGCCGGCGGCGGCGGTGGTGCCGCCCGCGCACGCGTGGCTGTCGAGCACCTTGAGCGTCGTCGGGTCGACGCAGCGGCTCGGCGGGGTGCCGCCGCCGGAGGAGCAGCCGGAGAGCGCCAGGGCGAGGGTGCCGACCATGCCGAGGGTGACGAAGCCCGAGCGGCGCCGGGCGTCCGGCCCCGGGCTGCCGGTGCCGGTGGCTGTGGTGGGGGACTGGGACGGCGTCATGGCGCCCGATGGTACGCGTGGGCCGGCATGGTACGGGAGGGGCCCCGGATTCCTGTTCCGGCCACGCCCGATGGGATATGTTTTGCCGATCCTTGACGGTCGGACCGGGCCGAGCCGGACCGGGCGGCCTCCAGTGAGCGGACACGGGGGACGAACACCCATGAACGACATCCTGCACGGCCTCGGTGCGGCGGCCGCCTTCGGCGCCGTCGGCGTGGTGCTGCTGCTCCTCGGCGTCGGCCTGGTCGACGTCCTGACGCCCGGCAAGCTGGGCCACCAGATCTGGGTGGAGCGCAACCGCAACGCCGCCGCGGTGCTCAGCTCCGCGCTGCTCGGCATCGGCGGCATCGTCTTCACGGCGATCATGTACACCTACGAGGACTTCGGCAAGGGCCTCGTCTCCACGGCCTGCTTCGGCCTGCTGGGCCTGGTGCTGATGGCCGTCGCGTTCTGGGCGGTGGACGTCCTGACGCCCGGCAAGCTCGGCGCGATCCTGGTCGACCCCGAGCCGCACCCGGCGGTCTGGGTCACCGCCAGCTGCAACATCGCGGTGGCGGCGATCGTGGCGGCCGCGATCGCCTGAGCCGCCGTCGGAGGCCCGGGCGCCCGCCCCCGGGGCGCCCGCTCCCGGCGGGTACGGCCCGCGTCGTACGGGCCCGCGCCGTCCGGGCCCTACGCGGCTCCCCCGCCGGGGTGCGGGGCCCCGCCGAGGACGTGCTCGCGGCCCCAGGCCCCCAGCGGTGCCAGCGCGGCGTTGAGCCGCGCCCCGACCGGCGTCAGCGAGTACTCGACGCGCGGCGGCACCTCGTCGTACGCCTCGCGGCGCACGATGCCGTCGGCCTCCAGCTCGCGCAGATGGGCGGCGAGCACCTTCTCGGTGATCCCCGGCACCAGGCGGCGCAGCTCGCCGAAGCGGCGGTTCGGCCGCTCGTCCAGCGCCCAGAGGATCAGTACCTTCCACTTGCCGCCGATCACGTCCATCGCCGCGTCGATCCCGCAGACGTACCCGCCCGGCCTCGGCACCGTCGCCATGCCCACCCCTTCCGACCTGCTCGCTCACCCCAGGGTAACCACCCACTTCGAGGTGCGTACTTGTCCGCCGGCGGGCCGGGCGACGAGCCTGATCGGCATGGCAGAGAACAGCGTTGACCCCGTTTCGAAGTCCACCCCCGCTCCCTCCCTCACCCTGCTCGGCCTCGGCGCGATGGGCACCGCGCTGGCCCGGACCTGGCTCGCCGCCGGGCATCCGCTGACCGTCTGGAACCGCACCGCCGCGCGGGCCGAACCGCTCGCCGCCCTGGGCGCCACTGTCGCCGCCACCCCCGCCGAGGCGGTCGCGGCCAACCGCCTGGTGGTCGTCTGCCTGCTCGACGACGCCTCCGTGGAGGCTGCGCTGGACGGCGTCGACCTGGCCGGCCGGGACGTGGTCGACCTCGTCACCGGCACCCCCGGCCTGGCCCGCGCCCGCGCCGCGTGGGTCGAGCAGCGCGGCGGCCGCTACCTGGACGGCGGGATCATGGCCGTCCCGCCGATGATCGGCGTTCCGGAGGCCGGTCCGTACGTCTTCTACAGCGGCTCGCAGGCGCTGTTCGAGGAGCACCGCGAGACCCTGTCCGTCCCGGCCGGCACCCGCTTCGTCGGGGCGGACGCCGGGTTCGCCGCCCTGTACGACGTGGCGCTGCTGAGTGCCATGTACGGCATGTTCGCCGGGGTGGCGCACGCCTTCGCGCTGATCGGCGGGGAGGCGGTGGCCCCGAGCGACCTCGCGCCGCTGCTGACCTCTTGGCTCCGGGCGATGGCCGGCTCGGTGGCGCGGACCGCCCTGCAACTGGAGGGCGGTGACTACACCGTGGGCGTGGTCTCCAACCTCGCGATGCAGGTCGCCGGCACGCCCACCTTCCTGCGCACCGCCGAGGAGCAGGGAGTCAGCGCCGAGCTGCTCGCCCCGTACTTCGCGCTGATGGCCCGCCGGCTCGCGGAGGGCTCCGGGGCGGAGGACCTGACCGGCGTGGTCGACCTGCTGCGACGGTAGGCGGAGCGGGCGGGCCGGCGCTCGCCGCCCTCAGCCCGCCGCGCGGTCGGTCGCGGGGCGGCGGCGCAGCGCCGCGTCGGTGAGGGCGGGCGGCTGCCAGACGCCGTCCGGGTGGTAGACGTTCGTGCCGGGCGCCACGATGGCGTCGATCCGGTCGAGGGCGGCGTCGTCCAGGGTGAGGTCGGCGCCCTTCAGGGCCGCCGCCAGCTGCTCCCCGGTGCGCGGGCCGATGATCACCGAGGTGACGGCCGGGTGCGCCAGCGGGAAGGCGAGGGCCAGTTCGGGCAGGGTGCGGCCGAGGTCCTCGGCGAGCGCGGTCAGCTCCTCGACGGCGTCCAGCTTGGCCACGTTGACCGGCAGCGCGGGGTCGAAGCGGCCGGGGTGGAGGGCGGCCCGGCCGGTGCCGAGGTCGATCGGGCGGCCCTTGCGGTAGCGGCCGGTGAGGAAGCCGGAGGCGAGCGGGCTCCAGGTCAGCGCGCCCATGCCGAGCCGCTGGACGGTCGGCAGCACGTCCCGCTCGATGCCCCGGGCGAGCAGCGAGTACGGCGGCTGCTCGGTGCGGAAGCGGGGCAGGCCGCGCCGCTCGGCGGCGAGGTACGCCTCGACGATCTCCGCGGCGGGGAAGGTCGAGCAGCCGAAGGCGCGGATCTTGCCGGCCGTGACGAGGTCGCCGAGCGCGGAGAGGGTCTCCTCGATGTCGGTGGTGTGGTCGGGCCGGTGGACCTGGTAGAGGTCGATCCGGTCGGTGCGCAGCCGGCGCAGGCTCTCCTCCACCTCGTGGATGATCCAGCGCCGTGAGTTGCCGCCCCGGTTGCGGCCCTCGCCCATCGGGAAGTGCACCTTGGTGGCGAGGACGACGTCGTCGCGGTTGCCGCGGCTCTGCAGCGCCTTGCCGACGATCTCCTCGGACTCGCCCGCCGAGTACATGTCGGCGGTGTCGACGAAGTTGATGCCCTGGTCGAGGGCGGTGTGGATGATGCGGACGCAGTCGTCGTGGTCGGGGTTGCCGACCGCTCCGAACATCATGGTGCCGAGGCAGTAGGCGCTGACCTCGATGCCGGTGCCGCCGAGGATGCGGTAGCGCATGGTGCTGGTCCCCCTGCTGTGGTGGGTGGCCGTCCCCGGCCGGGAGCCGGGTCGCTCGCCCCCGACGGTAGATCTTGGAGTGCACTCCAGGGCAAGGGGCGGCGGCGTCCCGTCGGTGACCGGTTCCGGCGTGACCCCGGTGGTCGCCGCGCGGTCGTCCGGTGTCGCACCGGGGGGGCCGGCGGGGCGCGGTTTGCGGAACCGGCAACAAAGCTTGCCGATGATGCGGGGCTCGTCGCAGGCTGGCGGTGCCGGCGACCGCACCGATCCGGGCCGCCGCCGGGGTCCGCCGCCGGGGTCCGCCGCCGGGGTCCGCCGCCGGGCTCGCCGGGCCCGCCGCCGCGCGGTGAAGCCGCCGGTCCGGATGCCGATGCCGATGCCGACGCCGAAGCCGCCACCGACCTGAACGGAGCACCCCATGCACCGCCCGCACCACCACGACGCTCCCGCTACCGCCCCCGCTCCCGCTACCGCCCCCGCTCCCGAGTCGGCGAACGCCGACGCGCACGGCCACGGCCACAGCCACGATCACGGCCACCACGGTTCCGGCTCCGACCCGGACTGGGCGGCGCTCGTCACCTACCTGGAGCGCGAGGGCGAGCTGAACACCCCCGCGTTCGTCGGGGCCGCCGGGTGGCTGGGCGAGCTGATGGACGGCGTCCCCGTGGGGCGGGTGCTCGACATCGGCAGCGGTCCGGGGGTCGTCGCGACCGTGCTCGCCGATGCCTTCCCGGCCGCCGAGGTGGTCGCCGTCGACCAGTCCGCCGCCCTGCTGGAGCGCGCGGTGGCCCGTTCGTCCGGCCGTGTCACCGCCCGGCAGGCCGAGCTGCCCGCCGAGTTCGGCGGGCTGGGCACGGCCGATCTGATCTGGTCCTCCCAGGCGATCCACCATCTCGGCGACCAGCAGGCGGCGTTGACCGAGCTGGCCGGCTCGCTGCGTCCGGGCGGTCTGCTCGCCGTCGCCGAGCGCGGCTTGCCGCTGCGCTTCCTGCCGCGTGACCTCGGCCTCGGCCGCCCCGGCCTGCAGGCCCGGCTGGACGCTACCCATGAGGACGTCTTCGCCGCGATGCGCGCCCGACTCCCGGGCTCCGTCGCGGAGGTGGAGGACTGGCCGGGCATGCTGTCCCGCGCGGGCCTCACCCCGGCCGGCTCGCGCACCTTCCTGGTGGAGTGGCCGGCCCCGCTCGCCGCCCCGGGGCGCGAGCACCTGTACACCCATCTGGAGCGCCGCCGCGCCCAGTTGGACGCGGGCCTGGACGCGGAGGACCTGGCCACTCTGGACGCCCTGCTCGACCGCGAGGCGCCGACCGGCATCCTGAACCGCCCCGACGCCTTCTACCTCACCGCCACCACCGTCCACACCGCCCGGGCGACCGGCACGGCCTGACGGGGACCGCCCGGCGGGCGCGCGGACGGCGCGCCCGTCGGCGGTCAGAGGCCGGAGGCCAGCTTCAGGGTGACGGCACCGGCGATGATCGCGGCGAAGGACAGCAGCTTGGGGAGCGTGATCCGCTCCTTGTAGAGCACGGCACCGAGGACGACCGTGCCGACCGAGCCGAGCCCGGTCCAGATGGTGTAGCCGACGCTGACGTCCAGCGTCCTGAGCGCCAGGCTGAGCGTGAAGATGCCGCCCGCGGCGGCGACCAGGGTGAGGACGGACGGCCAGAGCTTGGTGAAGCCGTGGGTGGCGTTGGTGCCGAGGGCGAAGACGATCTCGAAGACGACGGCGATCGCGAGGAAGATCCAGGCCATGACGGTGGGCTCCTTGGGTGGTGGGGCGGCGGGGGAGGGCGGGGTGGGCCGGCTGCGCGGGATCAGGCGGTGGCCGGCTGCTCCGCCTTCCCGGCCGGCCGGTCGCTGCCCCCGGCCGGCCGCTCGGCGCTCCCCGCCGGCTGCTCCGCGCCGCCGGGGCGGTCGGAGAGCTTGAGGCCGAGCACCCCGCCGATGATCAGGACGAAGGCCGCCGCCTTTCCGGGGTTCATCGACTCGCGGAAGATCACCGAGCCGAGGACGACGGTGCCGACCGAGCCGATCCCGGTCCACACCGTGTAGCCGACCCCGACGTCCAGGGTCTTCAGGGCGAGGCTGAGGAAGAAGATCCCGCCCGCCGCCGCCCCGGCGGTCAGCAGGGACGGGCCCAGCACGGTGAAGCCGTGGGTGGCGTTGGTCGCGAGGGCGAAGACGACCTCGAAGAGCGAGGCGATCAGCAGGTAGATCCAGGCCATGGGAGAACCTCCCGGGTTCGTCGCGGGTAAGTGATTGCATGTATGTGCAAATTGATGTCGACTGGGCAAGAGCATGCATGTACAAGTAACCTGTGTCAATCCGCCCCGCCTGTGCCAGGAGCAGCCCATGGACCCGGAACCCAGCCCCACCAGCGGCGACCCGGACGCCGGGCCGTCGGATTCCCGGATGTGGAGCCGGCTCACCGCCCTCCACGCCCATGTCGAGGGCCGGCTCGCCACCGCGCTCCAGCGCCGGCACGGGCTCGGCCTGTCCGAGTACCGCGCCCTCGGCTTCCTCTCCGAGGCCCCCAAGGGCGAGCTGCGCATGCAGGACCTCGCCGCCGTCCTCGGCCTCAACCAGAGTTCGGTCACCCGACTGGTCGCCCGCCTGCACACCGCGGACTTCACCTACCGGGACCTCTGTCCGGACGACAAGCGCGGCGTCTACACGGTGATCACCGCCGCCGGCCGCGCCCGTCACCAGGAGGCCCGCGCCACCTACGAGGAGACCCTCGGCGCCGCTCTGGACGAGGAGGCCGCCGCCGCCCCCGACCTCGCCCCGCTCCTCGGCACGGCGCGCCGCTCCCTCGGCTGAGCGCACCACCCGGCCGCTCCCGCACCTTCACCCCACCCGCCCCCGCGCGCAGGAAGTCGACCCGGCCGACTTCCTGCGCGGCACGGTGCCGAATGCCGGCGGCCCGGTGCCGAACGCCGCGTACAACGGTGCCGAACGCCGGGTACGACGGTGCCGAACGCCGGGCGGTACGGTCGCCGCATGGCAGCTTCGAACCCCGATGTCGTCGTGGTCACCACCACCCACGACGACGAGTCCAAGGCCCGCGCCCTGGCCACCGCCGCGGTGCGCGAACGGCTGGCCGCGTGCGCGCAGCTCTACCCGGTCCGGTCGGTCTACCGCTGGGACGGCGAGGTGCGGGAGAGCGCCGAGTGGCGCGTCGACCTCAAGACCCGCGCCGGGCTCACCGCCCGGCTCACCGCGTTCATCACCGAGCACCACGACTACGACACCCCCGAGGTCGTCGCCGTCCCGGTGGTCTCCGGCAGCGGCGACTACCTCGCCTGGGTGGCCGCCGAAACGGGCCCCTGACCGGCCGTCCTCACAGGAGCGGCCCCCGTCGCCGACCGGCGACGGGGGCCACCACTCCTACGGTGTGCCGCTACTCACCGCCGCCGAAGCGGGCGGTCCAGGCGGCCAGGTCCTCGTCGGTGATCTTGGCGAACAGCACCGGCGGCACGGTGAACGCGGTGCCCGCCGGCACGAAGTCCAGCGCGCGCGCCTCCTCGGCGCTCACCCACGCCCGGGTGCGGGCCGGGGCGTCGTCCGCGAGCGCGAACGCCTCGCGCATGGCCTGCGCCGCCGCCGGGATGAACGGCTCGGAGACGACGGCGTAGAGGTGGATCAGGTTCATCGCCGTCCGCAGGGTCAGCGCGGCGGCCTCCGGGTCGGTCTTCACCTGGAGCCAGGGCGCCTTCTCGTCCAGGTAGGCGTTGCCGGCGCTCCACAGCGTGCGCAGGCTCTGCGCGGCCTTGCGGAAGTTCAGCGCCTCCAGCTGGGTCTCGTACTCGGCCAGCAGGTCGGCGATCTGCGCGCCCAGCCGCTGCTCCGCCTCGCCCGCCGCGTGCCCGGCCGGGACGTCGTCGCCGAACCGCTTGCGGCTGAAGGAGAGCACGCGGTTCACGAAGTTGCCGAGGGTGTCGGCGAGGTCCTTGTTGACGACCGAGGAGAAGAGGTCCCAGGTGAAGCTGGAGTCGTCCGACTCGGGGGCGTGCGCCATCAGGAAGTAGCGCCAGTAGTCGGCCGGCAGCAGCTCCAGCGCGACGTCGGTGAAGATGCCCCGCTTCTGGCTGGTCGAGAACTTGCCGCCGTAGTACGTCAGCCAGTTGAAGGCCTTGACGTAGTCGACCTTCTTCCACGGCTTGCGCGAGCCGAGCAGGGTGGCCGGGAACATCACCGTGTGGAACGGGACGTTGTCCTTGGCCATGAACTCCGTGTACCGGACGGTGTCGTCGGCCTCGTACCACCAGGACTTCCAGTCCCGGGTCTCGCCGCCGGCCGCCGAGTCCGCCCACTCCTTGGTCGCGCCGATGTACTCGATCGGGGCGTCGAACCAGACGTAGAAGACCTTGCCCGCGGCCGCCAGCTCCGGCCACACGTCGGCCGGCACCGGGACGCCCCACTCCAGGTCACGGGTGATGGCGCGGTCCTGCAGCCCCTCGGTCAGCCACTTGCGGGCGATCGAGGACGCCAGGACGGGCCACTGGTCGCCGTGCGCGTCGACCCACTCCTCGACCTGGTCGGTCAGCTTCGACTGGAGCAGGAAGAGGTGCTTCGTCTCGCGCACCTCCAGGTCCGCGCTGCCGCTGATCGCCGAGCGCGGCTCCAGCAGGTCCGTCGGGTCGAGCACCCGGGTGCAGTTCTCGCACTGGTCGCCGCGCGCCTTGTCGTAGCCGCAGTGCGGGCAGGTGCCGACGATGTACCGGTCCGGCAGGAACCGCCCGTCGGTGACCGAGTACACCTGGCGGATCGCCCGCTCCTCGATGAACCCGTTGGCGTGCAGCTCACGGGCGATCTCCTGGGTGATCTCCCGGTTCTGCCGCGAGGAGCTGCGCCCGAAGTGGTCGAACGACAGCCGGAACCCGTCGTAGACGGCCTTCTGCTGGTCGTGCGCCTGCGCGCAGAACTCGGCGACCGGCAGCTCGGCCTCCTGCGCGGCCAGCTCGGCCGGCGTCCCGTGCTCGTCGGTGGCGCAGATGTACAGCACCTCGTGCCCGCGCTGGCGCAGGTACCGGGAGTAGACGTCCGCCGGGAGCATGGACCCGACCATGTTGCCCAGGTGCTTGATCCCGTTGATGTACGGAAGGGCGCTGGTGATCAGGTGCCGAGCCATCCTCGGATGCTCCAATTTCTCCCGCACGCACCCCAGCCCGGAGTGCCGTGACAGGCGCAGGGTCTGGGGGCCGCAACGGAGGCCGCGCCGCAGTCGGCCGGGCTCCGGGCTGCCACACAGAGCGAAGGTCCACTGTGGGCGTGCGCAGTGTATCGAAGCCCGGGCGGCCTCCTCCCGCCCTTTTCACCGCTCGGACGGCGCGCGGCCGCCGTCAGCCCGCGGCCGCCCGGCGGTGCACCTGGACGACCGCGTGCCGGCCGGTGGTGCGCCACGGAGCGCCGGTGGCCTCCAGCCGGGCGAGGACGGCGGGTTCGACGCCGACGACCACGTCCGACTTGAGCGTCCGCAGCGCCGCGACGGAGGACGGGAAGTGCGCCACCGCCGCCGCGAACGGGGTGGTCGGCGGCCAGAGCCGGTCGCCCACCAGGCGGCGGTAGTTGAGGTCGCCCTTGAAGACCGTCAGGGCCGCCCCGGCGAACTCCGCCCGGAGCCCGGCGGGCAGGTCGTGGAAGGTCAGCGGCGCGCAGAAGAACGCGTCGGCGCGGACGGTGAGTTCACCCGTGCCGAGGGCCCGCCACAGCCGCCGGCCGATCGCCGCCGCCCGGGGCGTGGAGGCTGCCCGCAGGCGCTCGACGGTGGCGAGCAGATCGGCCGGGGTCGCGTCCGACACGAAGTACGGCCGGGGCTTCACGTACAGCGCCACCTCGGCGGCCAGGCCGTCGTCGAGCAGGTGGTCGATCAGCACCAGGTCCGGCAGCAGCTCCCGGCCGGCGTTGTCCGCGACGACACAGACCCGGCCGCCGCGGGTCCGCTCCAGCTCGGTCCGGAACAGTGCGCTGTCGTCGGCGACCAGCTCGGCGACGGGGCCGTCGTCGGCCGCCGTCAGCCCGAAGCTCAGGTCCGCGCGGTTGCCCCACAGGGCCGACGTCACCAGGGCGCGCGCCCGCTGCCGGGGCGGCAGTTCGCCCAGCGGCTCCAGTGCGGCCAGCTCGTCGTCCACCGCCGGGCCCGCCAGTTCGGCGGCCTTGAACGGGCCGAACGGGTCGATGCCCTGCCAGGCCCCGGGGCGGAGGTAGCCGGTGGCGTCGAGCAGGCGGTGGTAGAACCAGTTCTCCGCCCACAGGAACGGCGCCTCGCCCCACGGCCGGCCCCAGAGCCCCACGCCCCACGCCAGCCACCGCTCCCGGTCGTGGACGTCCGCGCCCGGCGGCGTCAGGACGCCCGTGGTGCTCTCCACCAGCAGCCGCTCCACCGCCGCCCGCTCGGGCGGCCCGTACGGCAGCGCGTCGAGGACCTGTCCCAGGAGCTTCGGATGCCGCTCGTGGAACACGCCCCAGGGGAACGAGCCGGGGACGTCACTGCGGATCACGGGCGCACTGGTCGGCACGGACGGCTCGTCTCTGTCGGTCGGTCACCACCCCCCGCTCCGGGGCAGCACTCCCAGTATCCGGCCCGACCCCGCCCACCGCCGTCCCGAAAGACCCGGCCTGTACGCAGGGTTCTGTCCCCCCCGGGCCCTCGCACCCTGCGAGGGCCCGGATGAACGATTCGTCTAAGCGTGGCCGAAGTGGTCGAACTCCCCGCGCTTGACGCCTTCGAGCCAGAGGGCGAACTTCTTCGGCGTGGTGACGACGATCGCGCCCGGGGCATCGGACTCGCGGATCTCGATCATTCCGTCCCCGGTGATCCGGACCTCGACGCACTGATTGCTGTTCCCGCTTGCCGATGACTTCTGCCAGTCGCTCATGGCTCGCTAACCTTCCAGGTCCGTCGCTATGCGATGGATGAAGTCGATGGAGTCATCGGGACTGAGCGCGATGGCCTCGGATTCGGCGATGATGGCACGATACGAGTCCAACTCTGCCTCGGCATGGATGAACTGTGGGCCTTGAGTGAGGTCGATCTGCACAGTGTCCAGCTCGGGAACCGGACCCTGGGCGAAGAACAGATCCTCGCCCGAGCCGGGATAGGTGTCGAGGCTGAAGGGGATCGCCCGGATCGTGATGCCGGGGCGGCTGGCATCATGGAGCAGGCTCGCGAGCTGATCGCGGAGGACAGCGGGGCCGCCGAACTGCATGCGGAGAGCAGCCTCGTGGATGAAGGCGGTGAACGGACTGGTACCGCCGGTGAGAACCTGCTGGCGTTGGATGCGGAAGGCTGTTCGTACCTCCGTGTCGTGGCGGGGAAGCGGGGGTCGGAGCCGCGAGAACATGGCGGCGGAGTACTGGCTGGTCTGAAGCAGTCCTGGGATCGAGACGGTGTTCAGCACGAGCAATGACTCGGCATGGTACTCAAGTTCGGCGATATCGAGCATCCCACTGGGCACTCGGCCGCGGAAGCTGTGCCACCAGCGCTTGCCGCGATCGTGCGTCATCAGCGTCAGCGCCTCGATGAGCGAGGTGTTGCCGCATTTGCTACTGACGGCCCAGGAGTTGAGGCGGTCGGTGCTGATTCCTGCTTTGCCGTTCTCCATCTGGGAGATTTTGGCCACGTCGGTGCCGAGGGCCGCTGCCATGGCTTTGGCGGTCATGTCCGCGTGCTCACGCATCTTGCGCAGCTCGATGCCGAGTCGCTGCTGCCGCACGGTCGGTGACAAGCGGGGTGGCATGCGTTCTCCCCTCGGTCGATGCTTCCGGTGCAGTCTGCCGCCCCGCTCCCGACCGGTCCACCCGAGGGTGTGACCCGCTGTAAGGCGTCCCTCGATGGAGTGAATAGAAGGGTCTTCAGTAGCAAATATTGCCCCCCGAACCTACCTTCGTTCACACAGGGCCTGACTGGTTGCCAGATCCCCGAAGTGCACCCCGGATGGGCGTGCAGGCTGCCGACGCCTGCACGCCCCGTCGTCGGCAGGGGCAAGCCACGAGGCGCGGCCCTCATCCGCACTATCACCTCAACTGGACTGGAGACAGTCGATGTTGCTCCCTCTCCTGTGCCCGCTCGACTTGGACCCGACGGCCGGCGAGTTCAGGCTGGACCTCTTCCCGCCGGCTCTCCCCGAATCCGTCGGGGCGCTCCGCCGCCTCCTCCGCGACACCCTCCGCAGTCTCGGTCTCGACTCGGACGCTCCCTGCCTCATCCTCTCCGAGCTGGTCACGAATGCCCTGGTCCACGGCGAGGGCCCGCCGACCGTGGTGCTCGAACTCCGGTGCGGGAGGCTGTGGATCGCCGTCTCGGACGCCGGTACCGCCCCCATCCTGCGCCCTCGCCCGGACGACTCGCGTACCAGTGGGCGGGGGCTTGATCTGGTGGGCGTGCTTGCCGATGAGTGGGGTGTGAAACTCATCGGGACGTACGGCAGAGCGGTGTGGGCCGCGGTGGCGGTCGGGGGCTGATGGGCGCGTTCCTGCTCGCCGGGCTGCTGGTTTCGGTGCTCTTCGTCGGCGTCGTCGCGCAGCTCATCGCGCACCGTCAGCCGCGTGAAAGGCGCTCCACCAGGCGGGACTTGGCCGCCGGCCACTCGTCCGCCAGCATCGAGAAGTAGGCGCTGTCGCGCCAGACCCCGGTGGCGCGGAGCTTTTCGCGCCGGTGGATGCCCTCGAACGACGCGCCGAGGCGCAGGATCGCGTTGCGGGAGCGGTCGTTGAGCGCGTCCGTCTTCCAGAACACCCGGCCCATGCCCAGGTCCTCGAAGGCGTGGACGAGCATCAGCAGCTTGGCCTCGGTGTTGACGGCCGTGCGCCAGACCGAGCGCGCGTACCAGGTGCCGCCGATCTCGACGAGCTCGTTGTCCGCGCTGAAGTCGTAGTACCCCGTGATGCCGACCGCGCGGCCGCTCGCGAGGTCGATCACGGCGAACTTCACGGCGTTCCCGGCCGCCACCTCCGCCAGGCGGACGTCGAGGATCGCGCCCAGCTCCTCCTCCGTCGCCGGGGCGCCGAACGGGATCCAGCGCCAGACGTCCGGGTCGGGGCCGACGGAGGCCCACAGCTCGGCCAGGTGTCCCCGGCTCAGCGGCTCCAGTCGGACGTGGCGGCCGGTCAGGGTGACGGGGGCAGGCAGCTTCGCAGTCATGATCCGAACGTAACGGTGCTCTGCACTAGATGCAAGAGGTTATTGCACTAGTGCAGATGCCCCGAGGCAAGGAGAAGGCCCTGCGGGACGCAGCGTCCCGCAGGGCCTCTCGCTCGTTCCCGGTGGTCCGGACTCAGATGAACGAGTTGATCTCGATCGTTTCGGTCCGGCCCGGGCCGACGCCGATGGCGGAGATCTGCGCGCCCGACATCTCCTCCAGCGCCTTCACGTAGGCCTGCGCGTTCTTCGGCAGGTCGGCGAAGGTCTGGGCCTTGCTGATGTCCTCGGTCCAGCCCGGCAGCGTCTCGTAGATCGGCTTGGCGTGGTGGAAGTCGGACTGGTTGTACGGGAGCTCCTCGACGCGCTTGCCGTCGATCTCGTACGCGACGCAGACCGGGATCTGCTCCCAGCCGGTCAGCACGTCCAGCTTGGTGAGGAAGAAGTCGGTCAGGCCGTTGACCCGGGTCGCGTAGCGCGCGATCACGGCGTCGAACCAGCCGCAGCGCCGGTCGCGGCCGGTGGTCACGCCGCGCTCGCCGCCGATCCGGCGCAGCGCCTCGCCGTCGGCGTCCAGCAGCTCGGTCGGGAACGGGCCCGACCCGACGCGGGTGGTGTACGCCTTCAGGATGCCGATGACCCGGTCGATCTTGGTCGGGCCGATGCCGGCGCCGGTGCAGGCACCGCCGGCGGTCGGGTTCGACGAGGTCACGAAGGGGTACGTGCCGTGGTCGACGTCGAGCAGGGTGCCCTGGCCGCCCTCCAGCAGGACGACCTTGTTGGCCTTCAGCGCCTCGTCGAGCACCAGGGTGGTGTCGGCCAGGAACGGCTTGATCTTGTCCGCGTAGCCGAGGTACTCCTCCAGGACCAGCTCGGCCGGGATGGCGCGGCGGTTGTAGAGCTTCACCAGCAGCTGGTTCTTGTCGTGCAGCGCGGCTTCGATCTTCTGCTGCAGGATCGACTCGTCGAAGAGGTCCTGGACCCGGATCCCGACGCGGTTGATCTTGTCCGCGTAGGTCGGGCCGATGCCGCGGCCGGTGGTGCCGATCCGGCGCTTGCCCAGGAAGCGCTCGGTGACCTTGTCCAGGGTGCGGTGGTACGGCGTGATCAGGTGGGCGTTGCCCGAGATCAGCAGCTTGGAGGTGTCGATGCCGCGCTCGTTCAGCCCGCTGAGCTCGGAGAGCAGCACGCCCGGGTCGATGACGACGCCGTTGCCGATCACCGGCGTCACATTCGGGCTGAGGATGCCGGAAGGCAGCAGGTGCAGGGCATACTTCTGGTCGCCGATGACCACCGTGTGACCGGCGTTGTTGCCGCCCTGGTAGCGAACGACGTAGTCGACGGAGCCGCCGAGGAGGTCGGTCGCCTTCCCCTTGCCCTCGTCCCCCCACTGAGCGCCAACGAGCACGAGTGCCGGCACAGGCGTACACCCCTTCCGGTTGGGGCATCCTGCGAAGGCCGCAGTCTGCCCCGAGATAGACGAAGCCCCTGGCGCAATAGCGCAAGGGGCTCTTGCACCGAGAGATTACCTGAGGAAGGACCGGTCGTGTCGTCCCTGTCCACGCCCGCAACCGGCGGCCCCGAACCGCTCCTCCTGCTCCTCGACCCGGCGGCCCGGCAGACCGACGGCGAGTCGGTGCGGATCGCGAGGGACGTCCTGTGCGGAGGGACGGACGCCAAGGTGGCCTACCCGGAGAGCCCTTCCGAACTCGACCGGGTGCTTTCGCACCGGGGCCGCCGCCGACCGGTGGTGATCGGCTCCGACCTGGCGATGCAACGGGTGCTCCAGGCCCTCTACCGCCAGCGTGAGCTGGGTGCGGACCCGGTCGGCATGGTCCCGGTGGGCCGGTCCGACGAGCTGGTGGCGGCCCGCGCGCTCGGTGTGCCGGGCGAGCCGGTGCCGGCCGCGCGGGCGGTGCTCGGCGGCGTGCCGCGCAAGCTGGACCTGCTGGTGGACGACGGCGGCGGAGTGGCGCTCGGCAAGGTGCGGATCTCCGGCAGCGGAGCGCGCCGGATAGCGGGCCGTACGGGTGGCTGGCGTTCGCTATGGGCGAAACTGGCTGCGGCCGAGCAGGGGACCTCACTCACGGTCGAGGCCGGCCGGGGCGAGCACAGCGCGCTGCTCCGGGTCGAGGCGGACGGCCGGCTGCTGGCCGACCTCGACCAGCCGGTCCGGGTGGTCGAGGTGACCCTGCCGGGCGGGGAGGCGATCGGCGGCGTGATGGAGATCGTGGTCCGCACGCCCGGCGCACTGGTGCGCGCCCGGGCGGCGACCCTCGCGGTGACGGGGCGCGGGTTCGGCTACGAGGCGGACGGCCAGCCGGTGGGCCCGGTCCGGGACCGGACCTGGACGGTGCACCCGGGCGCCTGGGGGCTCCTGCTCCCGAGCGGCTGAGGCCGGGGGAGCCCGGGGGAGGCCAGGGGAGGGCCGGATCGAGGACTGAACCGAGGACTGAACCGAGGACTGAACCGAGGACTGAACCGAGGACTGAACCGAGGACTGAACCGAGGCCCGAAGGGGTCGAAGCGGAGGGCCGAAGACGGCCCCGCGAAGCCCGGCGGCCCCGCCCGGCCCCCGTCGGCCCCCTGGGTGAGCAGGCTCACGTTGCCCGCCGTTAACCTCCGGGCCGTCCGCAGGCGGAAAGGCGCCAACGGGCGCGACCCACAAGGCCAAGCGCCCCTCGACCGAATTCCACGCCCTGGAAATCCGCCGCCGGTAAGGGGTTTTGTCTACGCGCGTTGCCGAGCGATCGCCCAAGAATCCGCGCCGCCCTGGTTCCGGAAGCCTGTGCCAACTGCCCTAGACTCGAAGGCGTGCCACGTGGTGACGGAAGACTCAACCACGATCTTCTTCCCGGCGAGAAAGGCCCCCAGGACGCTTGCGGCGTCTTCGGTGTCTGGGCTCCCGGCGAGGAGGTCGCCAAGCTCACGTTCTTCGGCCTTTACGCCCTGCAGCACCGCGGTCAGGAATCCGCGGGCATCGCAGTGAGCAACGGCTCCCAGATTCTCGTCTTCAAGGACATGGGACTCGTCTCCCAGGTCTTCGACGAGGCCTCCCTGGGGTCGTTGCACGGGCATATCGCCGTCGGACACGCCCGCTACTCGACCACCGGTTCCTCGGTCTGGGAGAACGCCCAGCCGACCTTCCGCGCGACCGTTCACGGTTCGCTGGCCCTCGGGCACAACGGAAACCTGGTGAACACCGCCGAACTGGCGGCCATGGTCGCCGAACTGCCCGGTGAGGAGCACGTCTCCCGCTCGGGCCGGTCCGCCGCGACCAACGACACCGACCTGGTGACCGCCCTCCTCGCGGGCCACCCGGACCTCTCCATCGAGGAGACGGCCAAGCTCGTCCTGCCCAAGGTCAAGGGCGCGTTCTCGCTCGTCTTCATGGACGAGCACACGCTCTACGCCGCCCGCGACCCGCAGGGCATCCGCCCGCTGGTGCTCGGCCGGCTGGAGCGCGGCTGGGTGGTCGCCTCCGAGACGGCGGCGCTGGACATCTGCGGCGCCTCCTTCATCCGCGAGGTCGAGCCCGGCGAACTCATCGCCATCGACGAGAACGGCATGCGGACCTCCCGCTTCGCCGAGGCCAAGCCCAAGGGCTGCGTCTTCGAGTACGTCTACCTGGCCCGCCCCGACACCTCCATCGCCGGCCGCAACGTGCACCTCTCCCGCGTGGAGATGGGTCGCAGGCTGGCCGCCGAGGCGCCCGTCGAGGCCGACCTGGTGATAGCGACCCCGGAGTCCGGCACCCCGGCCGCCATCGGCTACGCCGAGGCCAGCGGGATCCCGTACGGCTCGGGCCTGGTGAAGAACGCCTACGTGGGCCGCACCTTCATCCAGCCCAGCCAGACCATCCGCCAGCTCGGCATCCGGCTGAAGCTCAACCCGCTGCGCGAGGTCATCCAGGGCAAGCGCTTGGTGGTCGTGGACGACTCGATCGTCCGCGGCAACACCCAGCGCGCGCTGGTGAAGATGCTCCGCGAGGCCGGCGCGGCCGAGGTCCACATCCGGATCTCCTCGCCGCCGGTCAAGTGGCCCTGCTTCTTCGGCATCGACTTCGCCACCCGCGCGGAGCTGATCGCCAACGGCATGACCATCGAGGAGATCGGCCGCACGCTCGGTGCGGACTCGCTCTCCTACATCTCGATCGACGGCATGATCGAGGCCACCAAGCAGCCGAAGGACCGGCTCTGCCGGGCCTGCTTCGACGGCGAGTACCCGATGGAGCTGCCCGACCCGGCGCTGCTCGGGAAGCTCCTGCTGGAGGCCGAGATCAAGGGCGGCCAGCAGCCGCCCGCGGTCCGCGGCAAGCCGACCAGCGGCAGCGACCTGGACGGCGTCCAGTCCCTGCTCGGCGGAGCGGGCGCGGCCGACGCCCTGCGCCGCCCGTAACGACCTGACGGTGGGGTCCCGGAACCCGGGGCCCCACCGCTGTTCCAACCCCCACTGACCCGAAAGGGCCGCACCGCAGTGACCACGAACCAGAACGGCGCCACCTACGCCGCCGCCGGCGTCGACATCGAGGCGGGCGACCGCGCCGTCGAGCTCATGAAGCAGTGGGTGAAGAAGGCCAGCCGCCCCGAGGTGGTCGGCGGCATCGGCGGTTTCGCCGGGCTCTTCGACGCGTCCGCCTTCAAGCGCTACGAGCGGCCGCTGCTGGCCTCGGCCACCGACGGCGTGGGGACGAAGGTCGCCATCGCCGCCGCCATGGACAAGCACGACACCATCGGCCACGACCTGGTCGGCATGGTCGTGGACGACCTGGTGGTCTGCGGCGCCGAGCCGCTGTTCATGACCGACTACATCTGCGTCGGCAAGGTCGTGCCGGAGCGGGTCGCCGCGATCGTCAAGGGCATCGCGGAGGGCTGCGCGCTGGCCGGCTGCGCCCTGGTCGGCGGCGAGACCGCCGAGCACCCGGGCCTGCTCGGCCCGGACGAGTACGACGTGGCGGGCGCCGGCACCGGTGTGGTCGAGGCGGACGCCCTGCTGGGCGCCGACCGCGTCCGCGCGGGCGACGTGGTGATCGCGATGGCCGCCTCCGGCCTGCACTCCAACGGCTACTCGCTGGTGCGCCACGTGCTGCTGAACGAGGCCGGCTGGAAGCTGGACCGCAAGGTGGAGGAGTTCGGCCGCACGCTCGGCGAGGAGCTGCTGGAGCCGACCCGGATCTACTCGCTGGACTGCCTGGCGCTCACCCGGGCCACCGAGGTGCACGCCTTCTCGCACGTGACCGGCGGCGGCCTGGCGGCCAACCTGGCACGGGTGATCCCGGACGGCCTGCACGCCCGCCTGGACCGCGGTACCTGGACGCCGCTGCCGGTGTTCCAGACCGTCGCCGAGGTCGGCAAGGTGGCCACCCTGGAGATCGAGAAGACCCTGAACATGGGCGTCGGCATGGTCGCGGTCGTCCCGCCGCACTCGGTGGACGTCGTGCTGTCGATCCTGGAGGACCGCGGCGTGGAGTCCTGGCTGCTCGGCGACATCGTCGAGCGCTCCGGCGAGCACGAGGGCGGCGCGGCGCTCTACAACGCCTACGAGGCCTTCACCGCGGGCTGAGCGGCATGACGAAGGGCCCCTCCGGCGGGAGACCGCGGGAGGGGCCCTCCGCGTGTCCGGGGAGCCGTGACGGGACCGGCGGGGCCGGAGCGGAGCGCCCGCACTCAGGGAACGCCGAAAACCGGCCCGGCGCTCTGGGCGCTCGGGCCGGTCAGGCCAGACTGTGACTACGCGCGGCGGCGGGCCTGCGAAGGCCCGGTCCCCGACGTGCTGTCATCGTCCTCGTCGTCGTCGGCGTACCGAGCCGCGTATTCCGCGTAGGGGTCGTCGTCCTCTTCTTCCTCGATCGGCTCAGGCTCGATCGAGGCGGTAGAGGGCGATACGCCCAGCTCGTTGGACAGACGATTGGCGTCGAACCCGCCGCTGTTGTACTTCAGCTCGCGGGCGACCTTCGTCTGCTTGGCCTTGGCCCGGCCGCGCCCCATGGGTCGACCCCCTCAACGATGGGGCTCACGGCCCCGAGTCTGACACGTGTTCATGATCAAGAGCGGCCTGCCCGAATGGGGAGAACCGTCCCTTGGAGCATTAACGGTACCTGTTTCTGCCGCTGGACGGTACGTCGTCGGTGTGACGTGGCGCGCACCGGCCGCACCCGAGACCAGGTCTTCCCAGGTCACGGGAGGTTTTGCGGCAGTTTGCGCGCGGTCCGGAGGTAGCTGAGGTCCGTCGTTCCGGGATCGATTATCCCCCCAAGGGGGGTGGTGGATCACCCGATCGGGCGCAGAAGTGAGAATCCGGTTCCACATCGTGATGCGCGCGGGACGAGTCGGCCCGGGCCCCCGCGGCGGGGCCGGGAGGGCCCTCGGGGCCCCGCGGCGGGCCGGAGACGGGGGAGCCGCCCCCGGGCGCGTCACGGAGTCCGCGACGCGCCGGGGAGCGGCTCCGGCCGCTCGGGGGTCAGCCCCGGCGGGCACCCGGCAGCAGCACCGAGCGGAGCGCGCTGATCTCGCGCATCCGCTTCTCGGCGAGCCGGTCGGCGGCGACGGCCGGCGGCACGCCGTCGGCGGCGGCCCGGGTGAAGATCTCCAGAGTGGTGTCGAAGATCCGGGTGGCCTTGTTCTTGGCCCGGTCGAAGTTGAAGCCCTCGATCTCGTCGGCGACCTGGATCACGCCACCGGAGTTCACCAGGTAGTCCGGGGCGTAGAGGATGCCGCGGTCGGCCAGGTCCTTCTCGACGCCGGGGTGGGCGAGCTGGTTGTTGGCCGCGCCGCACACGACGGAGGTGCCGAACTCGCCGAGGGTGCCCACGGCGTCGTCGGTGAGGGCGCCGCCGAGGGCGCAGGGGGCGTAGACGTCCAGCTTGCTCTGGAGCAGGGCGGCGCTGTCGGCCACCACCTCGACCTCCGGGTGGGCGGCGCGCACGCGGTTCACGGCGGCCTCGGAGACGTCGGTGATGACGACGGTGGCGCCGTCCGCGACCAGGTGGCCGACCAGGTAGTGGCCGACCTTGCCGACGCCGGCCACACCGACCCGCTTGCCGCGCAGGGTGGGCTGGCCCCAGCGGGCCTGGGCGCTGGCGCGCATGCCCTGGAAGACGCCGAAGGCGGTCAGGATGGAGGAGTCGCCGGCGCCGCCGTTCTCGGGCGAGCGGCCGGTGACGAACCCGGTCTCGCGGGCGATGACGTCCATGTCCTGCACGTAGGTGCCGACGTCGCAGGCGGTGATGTAGCGCCCGCGCAGGGACTCGACGAAGCGGCCGTAGGCCCGCAGCATCGCCTCGTTCTTGTCCTTGTTCGGGTCGCCGATGATGACGGCCTTGCCGCCGCCGAGGTCGAGCCCGGCCAGCGCGTTCTTGTACGACATGCCGCGCGAGAGGTTCAGCGCGTCCTCCAGGGCCGCTTCCTCCGAGGCGTACGGGAAGAAGCGGGTGCCGCCGAGGGCCGGGCCCAGGGCGGTGGAGTGGATGGCGATGATGGCCTTGAGGCCGGAGCTGCGGTCGTGGCAGAGGACGACCTGCTCGTGGCCGTCGCCGGGAGCGGCGCCGTCCTGTTCGGTACGGAAGATCCTGCTGAGCACTCCGGGTGCGGGGTACGCGGCGGATGCGGTCTGTACGTCGGTCACTGTGGTGACTCCAGTATCCGAGGCCCGCTGCTGTGGTGCGGGCGCCTAAGGCGAAGCGTAGTCGCGCGGTCGTCCTCGATCTGCCCTCTTGTACGAGCTTGCGCGGGTTGTCCGCGTACTGAGACGGGGGCGTGCGGAGTGCGTTCCCGAACGGCTCCCGGCCGAAGGCCTCCCGGGCGGGGGCCGGTGCGTGCGACGATGCAGAACGTGACCGTCGTGCGCACCTCCGTACTGCCGCCCTACGCCGCCCACCTGCGGGTCTACGAGCCGCTGGCCGCCTACCCGGAGCCCGAGCGCGCGCGCTGGCAGGCCTATGCCGCGGCGCACGGGCCGGATGCCGCGGAGGCCGGCCGTCCGGTCGCGGTGGCGGCGCTGGAGGAGCAGCGGGCGGCACTGGCGGAGCTGGTCGGCCGCACCCCCCGCGCCCTGCCGGAGCGGGAGAGCGAGCGGGCCTTCGTGCGGTCGGTGGACGGGGTGCTGTACGTCTGCCCCTGGGCGACCCGGCTGCGCACCTGGCAGGCGCTGGACGAACTGCGGGCGGCGGCGCCGGTGGCGCTGCTGGACACCGCGCTGCCGCCGGCCACCCGGGCGGCCGCCGAGGCGGACCGGGAGCGCTGGCGGGCCGAGCACCCGGACGCCCGGCCGTGGATCGTGACCAGCCGGTGGGAGGTGCCGGTGCGCTGGTTCCTGCCGTTCGGGGAGGAGGACCGCTGCTTCGTGCCGGCGGGCGGCCCGGGCGAGGCGGGCGGGACGGGCGATCAGGGGCCGGCCGGGGGCGCGGCGGAGCCCGGTGGGTCGGCGGGCGGCGCCGGGTTCGACCGCGGGGAGAAGGGGGAGCAGGCGGCGCTGTTCTACCTGACGCCGATGGCGCAGGCGCGCCGCCGGGTGGCCCGGGCCTACCGGGCGCTGCGCGAGGCCGTGCCGGAGGGGGACCTGGTGCGCGGGGCGGAGCTGGTGGGGCGGTGGCTGGAGGAGTTCCACCCGCGTTCCCTGGTGGAACTGGACTACGGGGGGCTGGTGCACCTGCTGGGGCCGGAGCAGTTGCTGGCGGACCGTTCGGCGGGGGAGCTGGAGGACGGGCTGCGGGCGCTGCGGGCCGGCGAGGCGGCGGAGGCGCTGCGGGTGTACGAGGAACTGACGGTGCGCTGGCGGCGGGTCCTGGCACTGCGGTACGCGAACTGAGTCAGCGGGTAGGGGAGGGGGGTCGGTCCGGCCCGGGGGAGGCGTCGGAGGGCCGCGGGGAGGGGTGCGAGGTGCCGCGGGGGCCCGGTCGACGGGGCGTCAGTGCTGGCGGGGCGGGGTGTCGGTGGTACTTGTAAGACTGGAAGAGTCCTACGGCCCGAGCCGTATGACCAAGGTCCTGGTTCGGGTCAATAGCTATCGAACGTGACACTACTCACCGTTGACGCGAACTTACCCCTATGTGCAAAAATGGGACAACCAGCCCAACTTCACATGAGCGTGCCCACTTTTGGGTGGTTCTGGAACCGATGCGTACCTTGCGAGGAAACAGCGGGTCTGGTCTCCTCGTAACCGGATGTCACTATAAGGTGACTGCCCGTTATGGGGTGGTCCATCGCCATCCGTCAGCCTTGAACCCGTGAGGGGTCAATTTTGGCGGTTTGGTCGATAGGGCTGGACGGATGGTGTAGTTGTAGACACCAGGACAAGCCGTTCGTCCTATAACCGACTCGGCCCGTCTATGCCATTTCGGGCATCGCGGGCCAAGGTGCAGAATTTGAAGGATAGAACCGCCCTGGTTCGGTTCTCCCGAGGAGGCCGCTCATGACCGCTCGTACCCCTGATGCTGAACCCCTGCTGACGCCGGCAGAGGTCGCCACCATGTTCCGCGTGGACCCGAAGACGGTTACCCGCTGGGCCAAGGCAGGCAAGCTCACGTCCATTCGCACGCTTGGCGGGCACCGTCGTTACCGCGAGGCGGAGGTGCGCGCCCTGCTGGCCGGTATTCCCGCCCAGCGAACCGAGGCCTGATAGGCCGAAGGCTCTTTCAAAGGGGCTGCTTACCGGACTCCGCCGGGTCCGGTAAGCAGCCCCTTTGCATGCCCGCGGGCGCTCCCGGAGATCGTGCCGGGCGGCCGGAATGTTGAACTCCGGATAACGATTTGAGGCCCCTGGGGCGGGGGGGATATACAGTTCATAGCTGTGCAATTTTACATATTAAATTGGCACCCCTGGGGAAGGGGTGCCATGTGTCCGGTCTCGGGAAAAGATAAGTGACGACGATCACGCGGGTCGTTGCTTGTGGTCTAGACCTAGTCCGGGGTAGGGATCCCTCCCGGGGCAAACGCGAGAGGCCCGGAACCAAACGGTTCCGGGCCTCTCGGCTACGGCGATCCTGACGGGACTTGAACCCGCGACCTCCACCTTGACAGGGTGGCGAGCTAACCAACTGCTCCACAGGACCAGAGTGTTCTGATCTTGTTCACTCGCTTTGCTGCGCTGCGAACAAGACAGACTGTAGCCCATGGTGGGCCCCCAGGTCGAACTGGCTCCTGAGGGCCCCTCCCAGCTCAGAGCGTGGCCCTGGCCGCCTCCATCGCCTTGGAGATCCGCTTCTCCGAGACCGGGGTCGGCGTACCCAGTGACTGGGCGAAGAAGCTGACCCGCAGCTCCTCGATCATCCAGCGGATCGCCAGCACCGCCGGGGACGGCTGCTGCCCGGCCGGCACGGCCGCCAGCAGCTCCCCGTACTCCTGCTGCACCTGCTGCACCTTCAGCAGCTGCTGGGCGTCCCGCTGGGGGTGGTTGGGCAGCGCCTCCAGCCGGCGGTCCACCGCCAGCAGGTAGCGCTTGAGGTCCGGCAGCCGCTGCCAGCCGGCCTCGGTGACGAACCCGGGGTGCACCAGCGAGGCCAGGTGCAGCCGGATGTCGTTGACCGCCGTCAGCAGCACCGGGCTGCTCACCGCCTTCAGCCGGGTCGAGGCCCGGTGGAAGGCGATCAGCGCGGTGGCGGTCTTCAGCGTGGTGTCCGCCGACAGTTCGTAGAGGTCGGTGCGGACCTTCTCGTGCAGCTTGCCGAAGGCGGCCTCGTCCCAGGCCGGTCCGCCGGCCGAGGTCATCAGCCGGTCGGTGGCGCAGGCCACCACGTCCTCGAACAGGGCCGGGATCGACCCGTGCGGGTTGTACGACAGGGCGAGCTTCGCCTGGTTGCCCAGCCGGCCCTGGATCGACCTGGCGGGCGAGTTGGTGGTCAGCATCAGCAGCCGCCGGGTGCCCTCCCACATCGCCTGGGCCTGCGCCTGCGGGGTGTCGAAGAGCTTGATCCCGACCGTGTCCCGCTCGTCCACCAGGGCCGGGTAGGCGCGCAGCGAATGGCCGCGCGAGCGCTGCTCGAAGGTGCGCTGGAGCACCGGCAGCGACGCCGGCCAGGCGGTCAGCCCGGACTGCTCGATGCCCTGGCCCGAGGCGGCCGAGGAGAGGGTCTCCTTGAGCTTGGGCTTCAGCTGCAGCCGGAGGTCCTCCAGGTCCTTGGACTCGGCGAGCTTCTTGCGGCCGTCGACCACCCGGAAGGTGACCTTGAGGTGGTCCGGCACCCGCTCGTCGTCCCAGGCCTCCGGCGGGACGGTGATCGCCGTCATCCGCTTCAGGACGTGCTCCAGGGTGGGCAGCAGGGGCTCCTGGCGGTCCTTCACCTGGCGCAGGGCCGCCTTGGCGTAGTCCGGGGCCGGGACGAAGTTGCGGCGGATCGCCTTCGGCAGCGCCCGGATGTAGGCGGTGACCAGCTCCTCGCGCAGGCCGGGGATCTGCCAGTCGAAGCCCTCGGCGGTGACCTGGTTGAGCACCGGGAGCGGGATGTGGACGGTCACGCCGTCCGCGTCGCTGCCCGGCTCGAACTGGTAGGTCAGCTTGAAGCGGAGCTTGCCCTGCTGCCAGTAGTCCGGGTAGTCCGCCTCGGTGACGCCGTCCGCCGAGTCGTTGATCAGCATCGACTTCTCGAAGCTGAGCAGGTCCGGCTGGTCGTGCCGGGTCTTCTTCCACCAGGAGTCGAAGTGCCGGGTGGAGACGATGTCCTCGGGCAGCCGGCTGTCGTAGAAGTCGAACAGGGTCTGGTCGTCGACCATGATGTCCCGGCGGCGGGCCCGGTTCTCCAGCTCCTCGACCTCGCTGAGCAGCTTGCGGTTCTCGGCGAAGAAGCGGTGGTGGGTCTCCCAGTCGCCCTCGACCAGCGCGTTGCGGATGAACAGCTCGCGGCAGAGCTCCGCGTCGATCCGGCCGTAGTTGACCTTGCGCTGGGCGACGATCGGCATCCCGTAGAGGGTCACCTTCTCGTAGGCCAGCACCGCGCCGGCCTTCTTCTCCCAGTGCGGCTCGCTGTAGCTGCGCTTGATCAGGTGGCCGGCCAGCGGCTCCACCCACTCGGGCTCGATCTTCGCGTTGATCCGCGCCCAGAGCCGGGACGTCTCGACCAGCTCGGCGGACATCACCCAGCGCGGCGGCTTCTTGAACAGGCCGGAGCCGGGGAAGACCGCGAACCGGGCGCCGCGGGCGCCGCCGTACTCGCGCTTCTCGACGTCGTAGAGGCCGAGGTGCGAGAGCAGGCCGGCCAGCAGCGACTGGTGGATCCGGTCGGCGTCCGGTTCGGCGTCGGGATGGGGCTCCTCGATGGTGACGCCGAGCTGTTTGGCGACCGTGCGGAGCTGCGAGTAGATGTCCTGCCACTCCCGTATCCGCAGGTAGTTGAGGAACTCGGCCTTGCACATCCGGCGGAAGGCCGAGGAGGAGAGCTCCTTCTGCTGCTCCCGCACGTAGCGCCACATGGCGAGGTAGGAGAGGAAGTCGGAGGTCTCGGACTGGAAGCGGCGGTGCCGGTCGTCGGCGGCCTGGCGCTTCTCGGTGGGGCGTTCGCGCGGGTCCTGGATGGAGAGCGCGGCGGCGATCACCATGACGTCGCGGACACAGCCGTTCTTGTCGGCCTCCAGGACCATCCGGGCCATCCGCGGGTCCACCGGGAGCTGGGCCAGCTGGCGGCCGAGCGGGGTGAGGCGCTTGCGGACGTCCTTCTCGTCGGGGTCCAGGGCGCCGAGTTCGTGGAGGAGGTTGACGCCGTCCTTGATGTTGCGGGAGTCCGGCGGGTCCAGGAACGGGAAGGCGGCGATGTCGCCGAGGCCGGCGGCGGTCATCTGGAGGATGACCGAGGCCAGGTTGGTGCGCAGGATCTCGGCGTCGGTGAACTCGGGGCGGGAGAGGAAGTCCTCCTCCGAGTACAGCCGGATGCAGATGCCGTCCGAGGTACGGCCGCAGCGGCCCTTGCGCTGGTTGGCGCTGGCCTGGCTGATCGCCTCGATCGGGAGCCGCTGCACCTTGGTGCGGTGGCTGTAGCGGGAGATGCGCGCGGTGCCCGGGTCGATCACGTACTTGATGCCCGGGACGGTGAGGCTGGTCTCGGCGACGTTGGTCGCCAGGACGATCCGGCGGGAGCTGGAGCGCTGGAAGACCTTGTGCTGCTCCGCCGAACTCAGCCGGGCGTAGAGCGGGAGGACCTCGGTGAACTTCAGCTTCAGCTTGTTGAGGGCGTCGGCGGTGTCGCGGATCTCGCGCTCGCCGGAGAGGAAGACCAGGATGTCGCCGGGGCCCTCGGCCTGGAGCTCCTCGGCGGCCTCGCAGATCGCCTGGATCTGGTCGCGGTCCCGGTCGGCGTCGCTGGGGCCGTGGTCGCCGTCCGCGTCGTCGGCGTCCTCGACGATCGGCCGGTAGCGGACCTCGACCGGGTAGGTGCGGCCGGAGACCTCGACGATCGGGGCGTCGCCGAAGTGGTGGGCGAAGCGCTCGGGGTCGATGGTCGCCGAGGTGATGACGACCTTGAGGTCGGGCCGGCGGGGCAGCAGCTGCTTGATGTAGCCGAGGATGAAGTCGATGTTGAGGCTGCGCTCGTGCGCCTCGTCGATGATCAGGGTGTCGTACTGGCGCAGCTCACGGTCGGTCTGGATCTCGGCGAGCAGGATGCCGTCGGTCATCAGCTTGACCAGGGTGTCCGGGCCGACCTGGTCGGTGAACCGGACCTTCCAGCCGACCGCCTCGCCGAGCGGCGTGCGCATCTCCTCCGCGACGCGCTCGGCCACCGTCCGGGCGGCGATCCGGCGGGGCTGGGTGTGCCCGACCAGGCCGCGGACCCCGCGGCCCAGCTCCAGACAGATCTTCGGGATCTGGGTGGTCTTGCCGGAGCCGGTCTCACCCGCCACGATCACCACCTGGTGGTCGCGGATGGCGGCGAGGATCTCGTCCTTCTTCTGGCTGACCGGCAGCTCGGCGGGATAGGTGATCTCGGGGACGGCGGCCCGGCGCTGCGCGACCAGCAGCTCGGCGCGCTCGACGTCGCGGGCGATCTCGGCGGCGACCTTCTGCCGGGCCTCGGGCTTGCGGACCCGCCGGGCGCCCTCCAGCCGCCGCCCGATCCGCACCTGGTCGCGCAGGGTCAGTTCGGGCAGACGGGCGGCCAGCTCGCCGATACCGGGGCCGCCGCCCTCCGTGGACGCGTCGGCGGACTGGACTGCGGGAGAACTCACTGCGGGCATCCCTCTAGGTTCGCAAGGAGATGCGGCGGCGCGCACCTCGGTTTTCGAGCCCCTCCAGTGTCACAGCCGCCACGGCCTCCGGGCGAACCCCGCCCGGGGCGGCGCCCGGGGAACCGCGGCGGACCGGGGCGACGGTCGGCGCTCCGGGCGCCGGGGGCGCCGAGGACGGGCCGCCCGGAGGCCGTCAGCCGTCCAGGGCCGCCTCGTCCGGGCCGGGCAGCCAGTCACGGGCCGGGTCGTACTCCAGCCAGCGGCTGCGCCGGGCCGCCTCGGTGAACGCCCCGAGCAGCGGATCCAGCCGGGCCGCCGGCTCGTCGCCGTCGCGCCAGAGCAGCGACCAGGCGTAGAGCGGGGTGGGGTCGACCAGCGGGACGGTCCGGATGCCGGGGCGGCCGGGGCCGCCCGCGGGGCCGGGCAGCGGGCAGTCGGCGGGGAGCAGCGAGAAGCAGGACGGGTCGGTGCGGATCCGGTCGGCGAAGCTCTCCAGGCCCAGATTGGTCGAGCCGGCCCGCTCCGCGATGCCGAAGCGGTCCGCGAACCGGGTCAGGAAGTCCAGCCGGTCCACCGCCGCCGGGTAGCGCAGCACGTCGGAGCGCAGGTCCTCCGGGCGCAGCACGTCGCGGTCGGCCAGCGGGTGGTCGGTGCTCAGCAGCGCGTCCACCGGCTCCAGCCGGACCAGCCGGTGCGCCAGCCCCCCGTCCCGGCCGTCGGGCAGCGGGTGCACCCGGCCGAAGCCCGCGTCCGACTCGCCGCGCAGCAGGGCCGCCGCCACCGAGGGGAGGTCCCGCCCCGGAACGGGCTCCACCTCCAGCCCGGGCACCCCGTCGACGGCCCGGGCGACCGTCCGCATCGGCGCGTACAGGTGCCCCCAGACGTCGACGCGCAGCGGGCGCCGGGTACGGGCCACCGCCGCCACGGCGCGGTCGCCCTGGGCGAGCAGCCGCCGGGCGGGCTCCAGGAACCGGTGCCCGGCCCCGGTGAGCCCGACGCCGCGCGGGTCGCGGTCGAGCAGCCGGGCGCCGAGCGCCGCCTCCAGCCGGGCGATCCGCTTGGACAGGGCCTGCTGGCTGATCGCCAGCCGGGCGGCGGCGCGGCCGAAGTGCAGTTCCTCGGCCGCCGTGGTGAAGGCGCGGACCTGGGAGAGATCGAGATCCATGGCCGCCCACCCTAGGGCCTCCCGGCCCGCCCACGGCCTGCCGCCGCCCGGAGGGCCCCGACAACGGTCGGTTGTCGGGACCGCCGAGCGGTTGTTGGACCGGCTCCGGGCGGTCGCGGTCTGCTGGGACCACGAGCTCGGCCGGACCGGCCGGCGAGGGGGAGACGGAGGGCCGAGGGCCATGAGGGCGCTGACACCGACCGGACGGGCGGACGCGACGGTGGCGTTCGCGGAGGTGACGCAGCCGCGACCGGGACCGGGCGAGGCCCTGGTGAAGGTCGAGGCGTTCGCGGTGAACCGCGGCGAGACGTTCCAGCTGGAGGCGCCCCGGCCGGGCTGGCGCCCCGGCAAGGACATCGCGGGCCTGGTCGTGCAGGCCGCCGCCGACGGCTCCGGGCCGGCCGTCTGCCGCCGCGTCGTCGGCCACCCGCCGGCCGGCGGCTGGGCCGAGTACGTGTGCGTGCCGGTCGGCTCGCTCGCCGAGATCCCGGACGGGCTGGACGCCGTCCGCGCCGCCGCCCTGCCGCTGGCCGGTCTCACCGCGCTGCGGCTGCTGCGCACCGCTGGTGCGCTGGCCGGCCGCCGGGTGCTGCTCACCGGCGCCTCCGGGGGCGTCGGCCACTACGTCACCGAGCTGGCCTCGGCGGCGGGCGCGGAGCTGACCGCGGTCACCGCCTCGGCGGAGCGCGGGCGGCGGCTGGTCGAGCTGGGCGCGGCGGAGGTGGTCCACTCGGTGGGCGCGGCCCGCGGCCCGTACGACCTGGTGCTGGAGTCGACGGGCGGCGCCGACCTGCCGCTCGCGCTCGCCCGGCTGGCCCGCCGGGGCACGCTGATCTGGTTCGGCCAGGCCTCCCGGACCCCGGTGACGCTCGACTTCTTCGACTTCTTCGCCGGGCCGGAGTCCGCCACGCTCCGGCACTTCCACTACGCGGACTCCGACGTGCCCGACGGCGAGGACCTCGCCACCCTGGTCCGCCTGGTGGGGGAGGGGCGGCTGACCCCGGAGGTCGGCCGGGTCGCGCCCTGGGCGCGGACCGCCGCCGTGCTGACCGATCTGCGGGAGCGGCGGATCCGGGGCAAGGCCGTCCTCACGCTGCCCTGAGCGCCCTGAGCGCCCTGAGAGCCCCGAGAGCCCTGACCGCCGGTCCTGACTTCGCCCGACCGTGCACCACCGACCATGAGATGAGCGTGCTCCCCGATGACCGGCTCCCCCGACCTGTCCTTCCTCGACCACCCCGACCTGCCGGCCGCCCTCGTCGAGGAGAACCGCCCGCGGGCCACCGGCGCCGGCCTGGACCCGCACGAGTACACCCGGGTCACCTCGGCGCTGCGCTCCGCACAGGAGTGGCCCGAGGCGTTCCGGGCGGCCGGCCGGCGGCACCGCGCCGCCGCCGACCGCGCCGCCGCCGAGGGCCGGTCGGTGTCGGCCGGCGAGGCCTACCGGAGGGCCGCCCGCTGGTTCCACTTCGCCGGCCTGCTCCCGCACCCAGACCGCGCGGCGGCCGGCGCGACCGCCACCGAGGCGGACGAGGCGATGCGGGCCGCGCTGGCCCACCTCGAACCGACGGCCGAGCGGATCGAGGGCGAGTCCTTCGTGGGCTGGCTCCGCCGCCCGGCCGGGCCCGGCCCCGCACCGCTGGTGATCGTCGTCCCGGGGATGGACTCCGGCAAGGAGGAGTTCCACGCCGTCGCCGAGGCGCTGCTGGCGCGCGGTACGGCCGTCCTCGCCCTGGACGGCCCGGGGCAGGGCGTGCTGGCCGGGGCCGCCGCGCCGGAGCCGGACTACCACCGGGTGGTCGGCCGGGCGATCGACGCGGTCACCGGGCGGGAGGGCGTGGACACCGGGCGGATCGGCGTGACCGGGCTCAGCCTGGGCGGCTACTACGCGGCGGTGACGGCCGCCCGCGAACCGCGGATCCGGGCGGCCGCCGTGGTCAGCGGCCCCTACCGGCTGGACTGGGACGCCCTGGTCCCGTTCGTCACCGCGACCCTGACCCAGCGCTGCGGGAGCGCGGACGCCGCCCGCGCCTTCGCCCGCCGGGTCGACCTGACCGCCCTGGCCCCGGAGATCACCGTCCCGCTGCTGGTCGTCGAGGGCGGCGAGGACCGGATCCCCGGTGTCACCAACGCCGGGGCACTGGCCCACCGGGCACCCCGGGGCGAACTCCTGCACGTCCCGCACGGCAACCACCTGCTCGGCAACGCCCTCGCCGACTGGCTCCCCGCCACCGCGGACTGGCTCACCACGGAGCTGACCCGTCCGACGGAGACCCGAACAGCCTGACGGGCGGCGCGGGCCCCGGCGCCGGGGCCCGCTCAGTACGGCAGCAGGTCACCCGTGACCAGGTCGAAGCCGAACGGCTCGGGGATGTACAGCGCCTCGCCGCAGTCGACGTCCTCGCGGCGGTGGTACTTCGTGCCGTCGGGCCGGCTGAACAGGGTGACGGTCCGTTGCCCGGCGTCGATCAGCAGATAGAGCGGGATGCCCATCTGGGGGTAGTCGCGGACCTTGCCGACCCAGTCGTTCTCGGGGTTCGGCGGGTGTCGGGTGGGCAGTGGTCCGGTGGGGTGGGGCCGGGCGCTCGGTGCGTCGCGTGGTCCGGACGCCGATCGGCCGGGACCGTCGAAGGGCCGTTGACCTGCGGTGGAGCCGGTGGAGCGAGATCGCCCGAAGATTCTTCGAATCCACCTGCAACCCGGGCGGGGGTCACACGTCTAGTTCAGTGAGAGGCACGGAAGGTGGGCCACCTTCCGAAGGCGGGGGGATCCCTCGCCCGTGACCCGGTGGTTCACCGGCCCCGTCCCGGCCACTCACTCACACATCCAGTCTTCGCCGGCGTCGCCGGGCCTGTCCTCGGCATGCCCGCAACCGGCACGTTCCAGGGGGAACCATGTCCAGCACCGCCCGCGTCAGCCGTTCGCGCCGCACCGCCGCCGTCGCCGCCACGCTCGGAGTCGTCGCACTCGGCGGCTCGCTGGCCCTGCCGACGCAGGCGTTCGCCGACGAGGTGAAGGGCGCGAAGCTGTCGGTCCAGGCCCCGGCGTCGGTCGGCTTCGCCGGGCAGCCGGTCGCGTTCACCGAGACCATCACCAACACCGGCGAGAAGACCACCGACTTCCTGCTCGAACTGGGCACCACCAGCGACCTCGGCACCCCGTCGGACGCCATCACCATCGACTACCGGAACCCCACGACCGGCAGCTGGGAGTCCGTCCCGCTGTCGTTCCAGTCCGGCCCCGGGTCGGCCAGCTACGAGGGCAGCGTGCCGGGCATCACCGTCGCGGCCGGCCGGACGGTCACCGTGGACCTGCGCATCGGCGCGCCCATGGGTCTGCCGCACGACGGGGCGACCAACGGCGGCTTCGACTCCATCGGCCTGCGCTCCGTCGTGACCGCGCCCGGCGGCTGGGTCAAGCTCGCCGAGCAGACCAGGACCATCGGGGTCGACTCCATCCGCACCTCCCTCGCCTCCGTCCCCGACACCGCGGTCGCCGGCGGTGCGCCGATCGAGTTCGACGCCGTCCTCACCAATGCCACCGCGTCCGGCTACGTCAACCTCGGCAACGTGCTCTTCAGCGACCCCCACGCCACCGTTCAGATCCGCAAGGCCGACGGCACCTGGGACACCCTCGCCAAGGTCACCGGTGACGAACTGTCCGGCGTCTACCTCCAGGGCCGCAACTCCGGCATCGCCGCCGGCCGGACCGAGACCACCCGGGTCCGGGTCGCCTACGACGTGAACACCCCGCTCGGGGCCACCCGGCTCAGTCCCTGCCTCTTCGTCAACGAGGGGGACACCCCGTTCAAGGGCACCACCATGTGCGAGACGGACAGCACCGTCACCGTCCTCGCACCGGCCCCGACGCCGACCGCGACGCCCACCGCGACGCCCACCGCAGCGCCCACTACGGCGAAGCCCGCCGCAGCGAAGCCGGCCACGAGGAAGCCCACCGCCCCGGCCGCGGTCAAGCCCGCCGCCGAGGTCAAGCCGGCCGCCGCCCCGGCCGCTGCCGCCGCGGTCGCCGCCCCGGCCCCGCAGGCCCCCGCCCCCGCCGCGGCCGCCCCGGCCGCCCAGACCACCGGTGAACTCGCCGCCACCGGCTCCGGGTCCGGCACCGCCCCCGCGATCGCCGCCGCCGTCCTCGCCACCCTCGGCGCCGGCGCCGTCCTCCTCGGCCGCCGCCTGCGCCGCCGCTCCTGAGGCGTCGACGCACCGGTGCCTCCCCGACCCACGGCCGGGGAGGCACCCGCGCGTGCTACCCGGGCTGGTCCCCGGCCGTCGCCCGCGCGGTGACCAGTCCGGACTCGTAGGCCGCGATGACCGCCTGGGCGCGGTCCCGGACGGCGAGCTTGTCGAAGATGCTGGTGATGTAGTTCTTGACCGTGGAGACGCTGATGTCCAGCGCGCGGGAGATCCCGCCGTTGTCGAGGCCGGTGGCCATCAGGCGCCACACCTCGACCTCGCGCGGGGTCAGGTCGCCCAGACCGGTGGGTGCCGGCCGCGGACCGCCGGGGGCCCGGACGTAGGTGGAGATCAGCCGGGTGAGCAGGCGCGGCGCGACGGCGGCCTCGCCCGCGTGGACGGTGTGGATCGCCGCGGCGAGGTCCTCCGGCGAGCTGTCCTTGGGCAGGAACCCGTAGGCGCCGGCGCGCAGGGCGCCCACCACGTACTCGTCGAGGTCGAAGGTGCTGAGGGCCAGGACGCGGCAGCCGGGCACGGTGGCGGCGAGTTCGCCGGTCGCGCCGACCCCGTCGAGGACGGGCATCCGGATGTCCATCACCACCACGTCCGGGCGCAGCCGTTGGGCGAGGGTGACGGCCTCGGCGCCGTTCTCGGCCTCCCCGACCACCTCGAAGGACGGGTCGGGGGAGAGGATCAGTGACAGGCCGCGCCGGACCAGCGGCTGGTCGTCCACGATCAGCACCCTGATCCTCGGCGGTGTCGTCGGCCCCGTCGGCGCCGTCCCGGTCATCGGTACGCCCCTTCCTGTCGGACGGCCGCTCCGGCCGTCCGGTCCGTGTCAGCCGTGTCACCCGCGTCGGCCGCTTCAGCCGCGTCGGCCGTGTCGTTGCCGGTCAGCGGCAGGTCGGCCAGCACCGCGAAGCCGCCGCCGGCCTGCGGACCGACGCTGAGGGTGCCGCCGTGCAGGGCGACCCGCTCGCGCATGCCGATCAGGCCGTAACCGCCCGGACCCGTCGCCGGCGTCCGCTCCGCCGGTGCAGCGCCCCCGCCGTCGTCCCGCACCTCGACGGTGACCCCGTCCCGGCGGTACGTCAGGTGCACGGAGGCACGGGCCGGCCCGGCGTACTTGCGGGTGTTGGTGAGGGCCTCCTGGACGATCCGGAACACGGTGAGGCCGACGGTCGGCGGCAGCGGACGCTGTGGCCCGCGGACGACGAACTCGGTCGGCAGCCCGCCGAGCCGGGCCTCGCCCACCAGGCGGTCGAGGTCGTCGGCGCCGGGCTGGGGCGGCGACGGCGCGGCCTCCGGTTCGTCGCCGGCCCGCAGCACGTCGAGCAGCTGGCGCATCTCGCGCAGCGCGAGCCGCCCGGAGGACTCCAGGGTGACCAGGGCCTCCCGAACCACCTCCGGACGGCCGAGGTTGGCCCGGGCGCCCCCGGCCATCAGCTGCATGGTGGTGATGTGGTGGGCCACGATGTCGTGCAGCTCCCGGGCGATGCGCCGCCGTTCGTCCGCCACCGCGCGGTCGGCGAGGAGCTGCCGGTTGGCCGCCACCTGCCGCTGCCACTGGTTCACCGCCAGCGCGGTGCCGACCACGATCAGGGTGGAGAGGACCGCGCTGACGGTGGCCTCCCAGGTCGGCGTCCGGCCGTGGCTCTGGCTCAGCAGCGTCAGCGTCACCGTCGCGACGGCCGCGACCGCCGTCACCCGGCCGGTGCAGGCCCGGGCCGCCGAGAACAGGGCGACCACCAGCACGGACCCGAAGTGGACGGGCAGTGAGGCCGTCAGGGAGGAGGCCGCGTCGAGCACCAGGACGGCGGACAGCACCGCCCCCGGGTGGCTGCGCCGGGCGAGCAGCGGCAGTGCCGCCAGCGCGACGAGGAGGAACCCGAGCACGCTCACGGCGTGCCGGCCGTCGGGGTAGGCGAAGAACACGTAGCTGAGCAGGTTCATCGCGCAGGCCCCGCCGGTCACCAGCGCGTCGTTGCGGGTCCACGGCGGCTCGAAGCCGTCGGCGTCCAGCGGCTCCCGGGCATCGCCGGGCCCGCTCCGTCGGTTCCTGGGCATCTGGGTACTCCCCCTGCGTCCGGCCTCCTGTCCCCCCGACAGCCTCGCACAGCCGCCGCCGTGCGCGGACCCGCCCGACGGCCGGGGACGGGGCCCTGACCAGGACCAGGGTCCTGGGTGCGGGCCCGGGCGGGAGCGCGGGCCCCGGTGCGGATCATCCGCCGCCACGACGCCCGGAGGGCCTGCGCGGTGATGGTCTTGAGACCGGTCGGGGAGTCCGTCCCCGGCAGGCATCCGCACTCAAGTCCGTCCGTCGGAGGACATCGTGATCCGCGCCCTGACCGGGTACTCCACCAGACATCCCTGGAAGGTCGTCGCCCTCTGGGGCGTGCTGGCCGTCGTCCTGACCGCGCTGGCCCCGATGCTGATGTCCCGCGTCACGCAGAGCCAGACCGCCGACTTCCTGCCCCGCAGCTACGACTCGGCCGCCGCGATGCGGATCGCCGAGGAGCAGTTCGGGCTGAACCCCGACGCCACCGTCGTGACGGTGCTGGTCGCCCGGTCCGACGGCAAGGCCCTCAGCGCGGCGGACCAGACGCGGGTCGAGGCCGAGGCGGAGAAGCTGGGCAAGCGCCGGGTCGCCATGCCCAGGGCGGACGACGAGCCGACGTTCCTGCTCCCCGACCGTTCCCAGACGCCCCGGATCGCCCCGGCGATGGTGGCGCCCGACCGGAGCTTCGAGCTGCTCTCGGTCGAGCTGGTCGGGAACGCCGCCGACCAGGGCGTCCAGGGCGTCTACCGGGCCTTCCGGGACGGCACCCGGACGCAGTTCGCCGAGGCGGGGATGCGCACCGGCTTCACCGGCGGCCTCGCCGACGCCGTCGACTCCGCCGACTCCCACAAGACCGCGTCCACGGTCGGGGGCGCCGTGGTGATGGGGCTCATCGTCCTGCTCAACGTGCTGGTGTTCCGCAGCGCGCTGGCCGCGGTGCTGCCGCTGCTCGCGGTCGCCCTGATCGGCGGCGTGGCGGGCGGGGCCGTCGCGGGGGCCGCCCTGCTCACCGGGCTCAAGCTGGACGCGGGCACCCCGGGGCTGATCAGCGTCGTCCTGCTGGGCATCGGCATCGACTACATGCTGTTCCTGCTGTTCCGCTTCCGCGAGCACCTGCGCGCCCGGCCCGAGCAGCCGGCCCGGGAGGCCGCCGCGCAGGTCTCCGCACGGGTGGGTACCGCGATCACCTCGGCGGCGCTGACCATCGTGGCCGCGTTCGCCACGCTGGGCCTGGCCACCTTCGGGCAGTTCCGCTCGATGGGCCCCGCGATAGCCGTCGCGGTCCTGGTGATGCTGCTGGGCAGCCTCACCCTGCTGCCGGCGCTGCTCGCCGTCGCCGGGCGCAAGATGTTCTGGCCCTCCAAGGCGCTGCTCCGCGAGCCGCGCGACCGCCGCGCCGCCCGCTTCGGCGAACTGGTCGCCCGGCGGCCGCTGCTGATGCTGGCCGCCTCCGTCACGCTGCTCGCCGCACTGGCGGCCGGGACGATCGGCCTGCGGATGGACTACGGCCGGGGCGACTCCGGCCCGCAGACCCCGGCGGCGGCCACCGCGGTCGAGATCTCCCACGCGTTGCCGGCCGGCGTGTCGGACCCGACGAGCGTCTACGTCACCGTCACGGACGGGGGCACCCTCAGCACGGACCGGCTGACCGGCCTCTCCGGGGCCCTCGCCCGGGTCGACGGCGTGGGCCAGGTCGCGGCCACCGTGCTGAACCAGGACCACCGCGCCGCCCGGATCGACCTCTACCCGACCGTCGACCCGCAGAGCCCGGAGGCCCGTGACCTGGCCTCCGGCCCGATCCGGGCCGCGGTCGCCCAGCACACGCCCGCCGGGACGACGGCCCACGTCGGCGGCACACCGGCGATCTTCGCCGACGTCTCGGCCGCCGTCGACCACGACCTCAGGATCGTCTTCCCGGTCGCGGCCGCGCTGATCGCGCTGATCCTGCTGCTGCTCCTGCGCAGCCTGCTCGCCCCGGTGGTCCTGATGCTCTCGGTCGGCCTCGGTTTCGTCGCCACCCTCGGCGCGGCGACGCTGCTCTTCCAGCACGCCCTCGGCGAGCCGGGCATCAGCTTCACCCTCCCCCTGGTGCTGTTCCTGTTCGTGGTGGCACTGGGCACCGACTACAACATCCTGATCACCGACCGGATCCGCGAGGAGATGCAGCGCCCGGGCCCGGCCCGGGGCGCCGTGGCCCGAGCGGTCCGGCACACCACACCCGCCATCGCGATGGCCGGGCTGGTGCTCGCCGGCTCCTTCGCCACCCTCGCCACCACCCCGGGCAGCGAACAGGTCGCCTTCGCGATGGCGCTCGGCATCATGCTCTCGGCGCTCGTGCTGTCCCTGGTCCTGGTCCCCGCCCTGGCCGCCCTCCTGGGCCGCTCCCTCTGGTGGCCGGTCCGGCCCCGCCCCGCGGCGGTCGCCCACCCCCGGCACGCGGCGGCCGGCGCCGCGCGGGAACCCGAGCGGATCTCGGCCTACTGAGGCCCCTCCCGGCCGGGAGCCGGAGGGCCGGCGCGCACACCGCACAGCACACCGCCGACGGGGCGGGTACTCGGATCGAGTACCCGCCCCGTCGGCGTGCCCCGGCGCCGCCGGGCAGGGCCGCGGCAGGCACGCAAAAGGCCCCGGAGAGTGAACTCTCCGGGGCCTTCCTGCTGTTCGCAGCTGTGGCCAGGGCCGGGGTCGAACCGGCGACCTTCCGCTTTTCAGGCGGACGCTCGTACCAACTGAGCTACCTGGCCGTACTGCACCGTCTCTTGCGAGACGAGCGATCCCGACGGGACTTGAACCCGCGACCTCCACCTTGACAGGGTGGCGAGCTAACCAACTGCTCCACGGGACCTGGTGTGGATTGCTCCACATAGGTCTTGCGCACTGCACTTTACTACGGTACTGCTGTGCCCCCAACGGGATTCGAACCCGTGCTACCGCCTTGAAAGGGCGGCGTCCTGGGCCACTAGACGATGAGGGCTTGCGGCCTGTCCGGCTGTTTCCAGCGTTCGGGGACGTCGAGAAGCATATGGGATGTCGGGCGGATCGCCAAAACGACTTCGGCCCGGCCGGGTGGCGGGCCCGGCGGGCCGGTCAGGACCAGCCGAGCTCGTCGAGCTCGTGGTCGTCGAAGCCGAAGTGGTGGGCGACCTCGTGGATGACCGTGGTGCGGACCTCCTCGACCGCCTGCTCGTGGGTCTCGCAGTGCCGCAGGGTCGGGCCCCGGTAGATGATGATCCGGTCGGGGAGCACGCCGGCGTACCACTCGCCGCGCTCGGTGAGCGGGGTGCCCTCGTAGAGGCCGAGGAGCTCCGGGTCGGCGGGGTCGGGCTCCTCCTCGACGAACACCGCGACGTTGTCCATCATGGCCGCGAGTTTCGGGGGGATCCGGTCGAGGGCGTCGCTGACGAGCGTCTCGAAGTCTTCCCGGGTCATCTCCACCGGATCATTGTCGGGTCTGCGGTGACGGTGTGCCAGGCGGTGGAGGCCGGTGTTTCATGGGCCCATGACGACATCGGAGGGCGGGCCGGGCGCGGCGGCCGACGCGGTGCCCCCGCGCCGGGAGCCGGTGCTGCGCGGGCAGGGGCCCGCGGTGGCGGCGGTCGCGCTGGGCGGCGCGATCGGGGCGTCGGCGCGGTACGGGGCCGGCCTGCTCTGGCCGACCGGGCCGGCCGGCTTCCCGTGGACCACGCTGGTCGTGAACGGGACCGGCTGTGCGGTGATCGGGGTCTTCCTGGTGGTGGTCACCGAGGGGCGGCCCGCGCACCCGTTGCTGCGGCCGTTCTTCGGCACGGGGGTGCTGGGCGGGTTCACCACCTTCTCCACGTACGCGCTGGACATCCGGCAGCTGCTGGCGCACGGGCGGCCCGGGGCCGGGGCGGCCTACCTGGGGCTGACGCTGCTGGTGGCGCTGGCCGCGGTCGGGGTGGCGGCGGGGATGACGCGCCGTCTGCTCCCGGGCGGGGTCCGGAGGCCGGGGTGAGGCGGCCGGCGGGGTCGGCCGGGGCGCCCGCCGTTCAGGCGGCGGAGGGGGCGGGGCGGTGAACTGGTTGCTGGTGGTGGCCGGGGCGGTGGTCGGCGCGCCGCTGCGGTACCTGACCGACCGGGCGGTGCGGGCCCGGCACGACTCGGCGTTCCCGTGGGGCACCTTCACCGTGAACGTGGCCGGCTGTCTGGTGCTCGGGCTGGTGACCGGGGCGGTGGCGGCCGGCGCGGCCTCCTCGCACGTCCAACTCCTGCTCGGGACGGGGTTCTGCGGGGCGCTGACGACCTACTCGACCTTCTCCTGGGAGACCCTGCGGCTGGCCGAGGGCGGGGCCGGGCGGTACGCGCTGGCCAACGTGGCGGGCAGCGTGGCGGCGGGGCTCGCCGCGGTGTACGCGGGGGCGGAGGCGGCCTCGGCGCTCTGGGGCTGAGCGGGCCGGGCGGGGCCGGGCGGGTCCGGGTGGGTTCGGGCGGGTCCGGCACGGTCGTCGGGGATTCCGTCGACGCTCGTACCGGTGTTCGGCGTCGTGGCGAGCGCCGGGCGAGCGTCTTGGCGAGCGCCGGGGTGAGCGCCGGGGTTCGCGCCGGTCGTGTTGCGCCGGGTGGATGGCGCCGGGCGCTTCCTGTCGGGCGGCCCGTGTCCCGGTGCCCGGGGCGCGCGTTGGGCACCGAAAGTGCCGCGCGCGACGGCGGCGGCCCGGGCCCGGGTGGGGCAGTGGAAGAGGGAGCTCGGTGGCGGCGATGCGTTCGGTGCGCGAGGTGGGTGCTCAGGAGGAACGTTCTGCCGGTCGGGCGCCGGTGGTCCGTCCGGCGGTCGACCGGCCGGTCGTGGTGCGGGCCGTGGTGGTCCGGCAGGCGCCGGAGCGCAAGCCCAGGGCGGTGGCGGTGCGCGACGGCGTGGTGCGCGCGGCGGCGGTGCTGGCGGTGGCCGGACTGGGCCTGACCGGGTGCATGTCGGTCGGACCGGGCGCGGACGAGAAGCACGGCACCGTCCCGGTCGGGCAGGCCGGGACGGTGGGCAAGCCGGCGGGCGGCGCGTCGGCCACGCCGGCCGGCGTCCGCCAGGGTGGCGCGTCCGGGCGGCCGGAGCGTTCCGGGAGCGCGCAGCCCGGGAGCACGCCGGGAGCGGGCCAGACCGCGGCGGCGGGCGGGGCGTCCTCGGGCGCGAACGGTGCGGCCGCCGGTGCGGAGGAGGCCCCGGGAGCCGTCCCCGGGCAGGACGCGCCGGGCGCGAACGGTGATGCCGGGGGCGTGAACGCCAGTAGCGCACCCCAACCGGGTACCGGTACCTCGGTCGGCGGGGCGGCGGCCGGTACGGGTGGCACAGGCGGTGCGGGGGCGGCCGGAGGCACCGGCAGCGGCGGTTCCACCGGCGGCACCGGGGACGGACGCTCCGGCGGCGGCGCCGCGACCCCGCCGGCGGCGACCCCGACCGTCCGGCCGTCGGCCTCCCCCGATCCGAGCCCGGTCACCCCCGCCCCGCCCGCCACGCCGACGCCCGAGCCCACGCCCGGCAACTCCGGATCTTCGGCCCCGAGCGCCGCTTCGGGCGGCCACTAGCGCGCTGGCCAGTGCATTTGCCTTTGATCCCGAGGTTCCCCTATGGTGGTAGATCGTTCGTTTGATTCATTTGACTGGCGCCCTAATTCCCATCTGGCGCCCTTGGCGCGTACCGGCGATCCGTGGCTGACCGCATAGAGGCGGTTGTGAAACAGAACCCGGACTTTGGCGCGTGCCACTTCCGGAAGGTTTTGCATGTCTCTCGTTGACGACGCCCGCTTCGCCATGCCCGCGAGCGAGTCCGCCGCCGATGTCACCCTCGTCGATGCCCCCGAGGTCGAGCTGATCGACGCCGACCAGGACCTCGACCCCACCGCCGACCAGGACGCCGCCGACGAGGCCGCGGCCGAGGAGAGCGCCGAGGCCGCCGAGCCCACCATCACCTTCGGCGACCTGGGCCTGCACGACGACGTCGTGCGCGCCCTCGCCAAGCGCGGCGTCACCACCCCGTTCCCGATCCAGGCCGCGACCATCCCGGACGCGCTGGCCGGCAAGGACGTGCTGGGCCGCGGCCGTACCGGCTCCGGCAAGACCCTCAGCTTCGGCCTGCCGCTGCTGACCCGCCTCGCCGGCGGCGAGCGCACCAAGCCCAAGCACCCGCGCGGCCTGATCCTCGTCCCGACCCGCGAGCTGGCCATGCAGGTCGCCGACGCGCTGGAGCCGTTCGGCTCGGTGCTCGGCCTCAAGCTCAAGGTCGTCTGCGGCGGCACCTCGATGTCGAACCAGATCTACGCGCTGGAGCGCGGCGTCGACGTCCTCGTCGCCACCCCGGGCCGCCTGCGCGACCTGCTGAACCGCGGCAGCGCCAAGCTGGGCGAGGTCAAGACCGTCGTGCTCGACGAGGCCGACCAGATGGCCGACATGGGCTTCCTGCCCGAGGTCACCGAGATCCTCGACCAGGTGCCGGCCGGCGGCCAGCGCCTGCTGTTCTCCGCCACCCTGGAGAACGAGATCGACACCCTGGTCAAGCGCTACCTGAAGAACCCGGTCACCCACGAGGTCGACCCGTCGGCCGGCGCGGTCACCACCATGACCCACCACATCCTCGTGGTGAAGCCCAAGGACAAGGCGCCGATCACCAACGCGATCGCCGCCCGCAAGGGCCGCACGATCATCTTCGTCCGCACCCAGATGGGCGCCGACCGCGTCGCCGAGCAGCTCATCGAGGCCGGCGTGAAGGCCGACGCGCTGCACGGCGGCATGACCCAGGGCGCCCGTACCCGCGTCCTCGGCGACTTCAAGGACGGCTACGTCAACGTCGTCGTCGCGACCGACGTCGCCGCCCGCGGCATCCACGTCGACGGCATCGACCTGGTCCTGAACGTGGACCCGGCCGGTGACCACAAGGACTACCTGCACCGCTCCGGCCGCACCGCCCGCGCCGGCCGCTCCGGCGCCGTCGTCACCCTGGTGCTGCCGCACCAGCGCCGTGGCGTGTTCCGCCTGATGGAGGACGCGGGCGTCGACGCCTCGCGCCACATCCTCGACCACGCCTTCGACGCCGAGGTCGCCAAGATCACCGGCGCCCGTTCGCTGATCGAGGTCCAGGCCGAGAGCGCCGCCGGCATCGCCGGTGCCGCCGAGCGCGAGCTCGCCGACATGACCCGCCAGCTGGAGCGCGCGCAGCGCCGCGCCACCGAGCTGCGCGAGGAGGCCGACCGCCTGGCCGCCCGCGCCGCGCGCGAGCGGGCCGACCTGGGCATCGAGGACGAGGCGCCCGCCGCCGAGGCCGAGATCGTCGAGACCGCCGAGGCCGCCGAGGTTCCCGCGGAGACGGCCGCCCCGGCCGCCGCCGTGACCGAGGAGCGGGCCCCGTCCTACCGCGAGGCGCGCACCGAGCGCCCGGCGTACAACCGTGACCGTGACGACCGCGGTGGCCGTTCCTTCGGCGACCGTGACAACCGTGGCGGTGGCTTCAACCGTGACCGTGACGACCGTGGTGGCCGCTCCGGTGGCTTCAACCGTGACGACCGCGGCGGCCGCTCCTTCGGTGACCGTGACAACCGCGGCGGTGGCTCCGGTGGCTTCAACCGTGACGACCGCGGTGGCCGTTCCTTCGGCGACCGTGACAACCGTGGCGGTGGCTTCAACCGTGACCGTGACGACCGCGGCGGCCGCTCCGGTGGCTTCAACCGTGACGACCGTGGCGGCCGCTCCTTCGGTGACCGTGACAACCGCGGCGGTGGCTCCGGTGGCTTCAACCGTGACGACCGCGGTGGCCGCTCCTTCGGCGACCGTGACAACCGCGGCGGTGGCTTCAACCGTGACCGCGACGACCGCGGTGGCCGCTCCTTCGGCGACCGTCCGGCCCGCACCTTCGGTGACCGCCCGGCCTTCGGCCGTGACCGCGACGAGCGTGGCGCCGCCGGCAGCAGCAGCCGTCCGTTCTCCCGCCGTGACGACCACCGCTCCGGTGGCCGCCCGCAGGCCTCCGGCGGCTTCAACCGTGACCGCGGCGACGACCGCGGTGGCCGCTCCGGCGGCTTCAACTCCGGTGGCTTCAACCGCGACGACCGCAAGCCGCGCTGGAAGAACTGACCCCGCGTAGCGCGACCGCGCCGACGCCCGACGGGCCCGCTCCACTTCGGTGGGGCGGGCCCGTCCGCGTTCCCCCGCCCGCCGGTCGCCGCGTTGTTCTGCTGGTGAGAATAACCGGTGGCACGCGGGCGGCCCCGTCCCTTACGGTCACCGACATGAGCAGCAGACTGCATGGCGTGGCGGTGGTGAACGAGGAGATCGCCGAGCGGGGGAGCTACCGGGCAGCCGGGGGCGAGCTCGTCCAGGTGACGGAGCGACTGGCGGCGGCCAGGGCGGGGACGGTGTCGTACCGGCCGCAGACGCTGGACGAGCTGCTGCGGGCGGCGGCGCCCGGGCCCGGTCCGGCCCCGGCGGCGTCGGGGGCGGCGGCCGTCGAGGTGACGGCCGAGGGCAGCATCGCGGCCGCCCGGCGCCTGGTGGCGGCCGGTGCGGGCCGGGTCGGGGTGCTCAACTTCGCCTCGGCGCGCAACCCGGGCGGCGGCTATCTGCGCGGCGCCCGGGCCCAGGAGGAGGACCTCTGCCGCAGCGCCCTGCTGTACACCTGCCTGCGCGAGGCCCCGGACTACTACGCGGCGCACCGCGCCAGTGACGACCTGCGGTACAGCCACCGGGTGATCGTCTCGCCCGACGTGCCGGTGATCCGGGGCGGGGACGGCGAGCTGCTGGCAGAGCCCTACCCGGTGACGTTCCTGACCTCGCCGGCGCCCAACGCCGGCCAGTTGGCACGGCGTTCGGCGGAGGTGGACGTCCGGGGCGTGCTCGCCGAGCGGGCGGTCCGGGTGCTCGCGGCGGCGGCCCGGCACGAGGTGCGCGCGCTGGTGCTGGGGGCCTGGGGCTGCGGGGTGTTCGGCAACGACCCGGCACAGGTGGCGGAGGCCTTCGAGGGGGCGCTGGCGCAGTACGGCGCGGCCTTCGAGCGGGTCGTGTTCGCGGTCTGGGACCGCACGCCCGTCTCGCCGAACCGGGCCGCTTTCGAGGCCAGGTTCGGCGCGGTGGCCGGCTGACGGGCGGCCGCCACCGGGGTCCGGGCGGGCCGGCTCAGCTCCGGCGGGAGCCCAGCACGCTCGCGGCGGTCGAGGCGGCGGCGACCACGCCGGTGACGGCGAGGACGGACGGCCAGGCGCCGATCCTCTTCGCCAGCGGATGCGAGCCGCCGAAGGCCGCCACGTAGAGGCCGGTCAGGGCGGCGGCGGTGGCCGCGCCCGAGCTGCGGTGCCACTGCGCGGCGGCGCCCGCCCCGGCCACGGCCAGGACGGCACCGCCCAGTTCGCGCCGGCCGGTCCACCGGGCGACGCCGTAGCCGCCGACCAGGCCGCTCGCCGCGGTCAGCGCGGCGGGCGCGGCGGTCGAGAGCACGTTCGGGATCCTCGCCATCGTCGACTCCACTCCTCGGCATCCTCGGATCGTCCGACCCTAACCCGCCGGACTCCCGGCCCCGGCTCGAAACCGGCCCGGCTCCAGCCCGGCCCGGCTCCCACCCGGCCCGGCTCCGGGCCGACGGGCGCTCCTACCGGGTGGGGCCGCCCGGACGGCTACCGGAAGGCCTCCTCGAACGGCAGTGCCCGCGCCGCCCGGGAGAGCCGGTCCGCGGCCTCGGCCGGTGCCAGCACCCGCTCCAGCCGGAGGTCCCCCGGCACCTGCTGGATGTACCGGCCCGCCGACCAACTGCGCTCGTACGCCTGCGGCTCCAGCACCAGGGTGCGGAAGCCGTCCACCACCGGGATGTCGCTCGGCGTGCCCTCGTTCCAGATCCACGTCCCGTCGGGCGCGACCAGGTTGAACGAGCCGTACGCGGTGACCCGGCGGCGCCCGTCCAGCTCCTCGGTCCGGCTGAGCGCGACGGCCTCCGGGTCCGGCGGGGAGCCGGGCAGGTGTCCGCCGCCGATCAGCACGTCGGCGAGCAGCGTGTGCAACTGGAAGTTGTCGGTCAGACCGTCCATCCGCAGCAGGTAGCCGGTACCGCTCGGGCGGTCCAGCACCAGCAGCGGCTCGTCGTCGAGCGTCTTCGCCAGGTGGGTCAGGCCATTGAGGTCGTGCTGTCCCTCGCCGTAGCGGTCGATCAGTTCGAGCAGGACGTCCGTCACGCCGTCGGCCCGGGCCGCGGTGCGGACGGCCGCGTGGGTGCAGACCGCGAACGAGGCCATCTGCCACAGGTGGAGCGTCCACCAGCCGATCACCGCCCGGTGGGCGTGCCACTCGCCCGGCCGGTCCGGGTCCTCGATCCGGGCGTGCGCCAGGGCCGGGTCGTCCTCGTCCGGGTCGGGCAGGTCGCCGCCGCCGGTCTCGGCCCAGCGCTCGACCAGCAGCAGCGCGCCGCTCAGCGCTTCGCGCAGGCCCGCCAGCACCTGTCCGGCGCAGGCCACCGGGTCGGCGCCGCGCTCGACGCAGGCGCCCACCATCATCGCCAGCCGCGCCCGGGGGAACGGTGGCAGCTCCGGGAGCAGCGCCGCCAGCCGGGGGCCGACCGCCGCCGACTCGGCCTCGCCGGCCGGGCCCAGCAGCCCGCCGAGCCGTTGGAACGCGGCCGCCACCCGCTCGTCGTCGCCGGCCGCGACGGCCGCCTCCAGGTCGGCCGTCGCCCGGTCGAGGGCGGGTTGCTGACGGTCCGACGGATCCGGGGAGCCGTCGTGCGGGGGAATGCGGTCGGACACCATTCGCCGCAGCATAGGCGCCCGCCCGGTGGTGGCCCGCTACCGGGGGGCGACGAGCCGCCCACCGGCCCGGTCGGCCGTCGGGACTGCCCGGCCGAGCCGTCGGGCACGGGGGCGGCCGCCCCGGTGAGAGACTGCCGGCGTGACTGACCACGTGATCACGGACGGCCTCTACCGGGTGCGCAACGTCGGCAGCGGGCTGCTGCTGGAGGTCGCCGACGGGAGCCGCCGCAGCGGTGCCAAGGTCGTCCTCGGAGCGGAGAGCGGCTCCGAGGCCCAGCTCTGGCGGTTCGGCGCCGTCCACCCGGGTGGCGCCCTGTACCACGTCGAGAACGCCGCCAGCGGGAAGCGCCTGGACGTCACCGGTGCCTCCCCGGAGGACGGCGTCCTGATCCAGCAGTGGTCGCCCAACGCCTTCGGGGCGCAGGAATGGCTCCTCGAACACCACCTCGACGCTCCGGGCACCTACACCCTGACCAGCTTCATCAGCGGCAAGCCGCTCACCGCCACCGCCCCCGGCAGTCCGGTCGAACAGCGCGAGGACGACGACTCGCCCGCGCAGTGGTGGCGCCTGGAGCGCCAGGGGTAGGGGGTGCCCCGCGGGCCGCGGCGGGGCGGCCCGAGGGCCCGGTCAGGCCGAGAGGTTGGTCTGGAGGGCGGTCAGCTCCTCGTCGGTGGTGCCGTGAGCGCGCAGGTAGTCGGCGAGGGAGCCGTGCCGGGCCCGGATCCAGCTGAGGGACGAGGCCAGGAGCGGGGTGGAGATCGGGCGGGAGACGCGTTCGGTGCCGGTCTCGTCGAGGTAGGGGGTCGGGCCGTCGAGCAGGCCGAGGCCGGCGTTGGAGAGCAGGAAGTCGGCCATCAGCTCGGCGTCGGAGGCGCCCAGCAGGGACTGCACGACCGCGATGGTCAGACCGGTGCGGTCCTTGCCGACGGCGCAGTGCACGACGGCCGGTACGCCGCCGGGGGTGCCGAGCCGGCGGATCGCGGCGACCAGCGAGGGGCCGGCGGTCTCGGCCATGAAGGGGTAGAGCTCGGCCTGGTCCTCGGGCCACGGACGGTCGATGTCCTCGCGGTTGGCCGGGAGGGTGGGGAGGCTGAGCGCCTCGTGGTCGAGCCCGAACCGCAGGTCGGGCCAGGTCGCCAGCTCGAAGGGGCTGCGCAGGTCGATCACGGTGCGCAGGCCGAGGTCCTTGAGCCGCTGGGCGCCCTCCGGCGTGAGGTTGTGGAAGGAGCCGGAGCGGTAGAGCACGCCCGTGCGCAGGGCGCCGACGCCCCCGGCGTCGCGGAAGTTGCGCACGCCGGGGATGTCGAGGAACGCGGACGGCAGGTCGGGTTCACGGTCCGGCAGGTCGTCGGTCATGGCCTCCACCGTACGGGCGGGAGAGGCGGCCGGGGAAGGAAACGGACGGCGTCGTCTCAGCGGCCGCCGGAGACGTCCAGGAAGGTGCCCGTGCTGTACGAGGCGGCGGGGGAGAGCAGGTAGAGGATCGCCTCGGCGACCTCCTCCGGCCGTCCGCCCCGCCGCATCGGCAGCCCGGGCGCGACCCGGTCCACCCGGCCGGGCTCACCGCCCAGGGCGTGGATGTCGGTGTGGATCAGGCCGGGGCGCACGGCGTTGACCCGGATGCCCTCGGCGGCGACCTCCAGGGCGAGTCCGCGGGTCATCGAGTCGACGGCGCCCTTGGCGGCCGCGTAGTCCACGTACTCGTTCGGCGAGCCGAGCCGGGAGGCGGCGGAGGAGACGTTGACGATGGCGCCGCCGCGCCCGCCGTACCGGGTGGACATCCGGCGGACGGCCTGCTTCGCGCAGAGGAACGGGCCGGTGATGTTGGAGGCCCAGATCCGGTTCAGCCGGTCCTCGTCGATCTCCTCCAGCCGGCACTGCTTCTCCAGCGTGCCGGCGTTGTTCACCAGGGCGGTGAGCGGGCCCAGTTCGGCGTCCACGGTGGCGAACAGCCGCTCCACCTCGGCGGTCCGGGTGACGTCGGCCCGGACGGCGAGGGCGGTACCGCCCCCGGCCCGGACGGCGTCCACCACGGCGGTGGCGGCGGCCTCGTCGGCACGGTAGTTGACGCAGACCCGGTAGCCGCGCCGCCCGGCCAGCAGGGCGGTGGCCGCGCCGATGCCGCGTCCGGCACCGGTGACCAGGAGGACCTCGGGGCGGTCGGCGGCGGGAGGAAGGGAGGAGTCCATGGTCCGCACGCTACCCCGGTGGCCGGCGGGAGCGGCCGACACCGGTTCGGGGCACCGGAATTCGTTCGCCCCGAGCGGCCCGGGCGGGGCACACTCCTCGGACCGCCGCGACTCCCGAGGAGACCTCATGCCCCCCGCACCCGGCACCGTCCTGCTCGCGGGCGTGGTCGGCTCGACCGCGTACGGCTTCGCGCACGCCGGCTCGGACGTCGACCGGCTCGGCCTGTTCGCCGCGCCGACCGAGGACTTCCACGGCCTGCACCGCCCGGCGGAGTCCCAGGTCACCACCGAGCCCGACACCACCCTGCACGAGGCCGCCAAGTGGTGCCGCCTGGCGCTCACCTGCAACCCGACCGCCTCCGAACTGGTCTGGCTGCCGGCGGACCTGTACGAAGTGCGCAGCCCGCTGGGCGAGGAGCTGATCGCGATCCGCGGCTCCTTCCTGAGCGCCCCGGCCGTCCGGAACTCCTATCTCGGCTACGCCGACCAGCAGTTCCGCAAGCTGCTCGGCCGGGACACCGCGGACCCGGCCGGTCTCCGCCGGGCCGCCAAGCACGCCCGCCACCTGGTCCGGCTCACCGAGCAGGGCGTCCGGCTCCACGAGACGGGCGAGAACGTCGTCCGGCTGTCCGACCCGGAGCGGGTGCGCGCGCTCGGCGACCGCATCGCCGAACACCCCGCCGCCGCCGAGCCGCTGCTCGCCGCCGCCGCCGAACGCTTCGCCCGCCCCGGCGTCCTCCCCCCGGCGCCGGACCCGCGCCCCGCCGAGGCCTGGCTCCGCCGCGTCCGCGCCGTCCACTACACCCCGCCCGCCCAGGACACCCCGCTCGTCCGCACCCCACCCGTCCCGGCCGCCCGCTGAGCCCGGCGCGTCCGCACAATCCACTGGCGGAGGCGTGGGCGCCAACGGGTAGGATCGCCCTGGCCCGCCCCGCACGGGGCGGCCGACGGGCCGCTAGCTCAATTGGCAGAGCTGCGGACTTTTAATCCGTAGGTTCAGGGTTCGAGCCCCTGGCGGCCCACCCGTGAAGGCCCCGGTCAGACACCGTCTGACCGGGGCCTTTCGGGTTTCCGGCAGCGGGCCGCCGGGCGGGCGGGGCGACTCGCCGCCCGGTGCGCGGGTGAGTGTGCGTCAGGGGTTCGCGGTCCAGCCCGGACGGGTGGTGGGGGTCGGGCGTTCGGCCGAAGTGCCGTGGGGGCCGGGGGAGATGGGGGTGGGGTCCTGGTCGGGGGGCGGGGGTGGGCGAGGCGGCTGGAATAATACGACCGGCTTGTATGCTCCGACAGGGGCTTGTGGTGCCTGCGGGGGCTCCGGGGGACGGGGTGGGAAGGGTCGCGGGGGCGTTCGTCGGTCATTACGACCTTCGTATGTGCAACCTGGGGGCGGCCCGGACCGTCCTTCTTGTATGCGGAGTGCCCGGTCGTGGGGCGTCGCGTCGGCCGGTGAAAGGTACACGGATGTCAGGTCAGTGGGGCGAGGGCCCGGCTCGTGGTGACGACGCGCCCGGCGCGCTCACGGCCGAGGGCGGCGACGGCGGGGTGCCGCAGCCGCGGGCCGGGGGCCGGGCGCAGGCGCGGCGCGCGGCGCAGGGCAAGGGCGGCCGGGCGGCCGGCGCGGCCGGTGCCGGCGGGGCCGCGGCCGGCGGCGGCCGGGCGGCGGCCCGCAACAGCCGCAAGCCGAAGAAGAACGTGAAGAAGATCGTCGCCTGGTCGGCGGCCGGTGTGCTGGTGCTGATGGCCGGCGCGGGCGGTGCGATCTACCTCAAGCTCAACGCCAACATCAAGACCTTCGACGCGGACGCGATAGCCGGCGACCGGCCGCCGGAGGCGCAGGCCGACGCGGACGGCAACAAGCCGGTCAACGTCCTGCTGATCGGCTCGGACAGCCGCGGCAAGAACAACGCCGACCTGGGCGGCGGCGAGGACGGCGGCGCCCGCTCGGACACCACGATCCTGCTGCACGTCTACGCGGACCACAAGCACGCCGTCGGGATCTCCATCCCCCGCAACGCCATGGTGGCGATCCCGTCCTGCAAGCTGCCGGACGGCAAGTGGACCAAGGCCGCCACCAGCGACCTGTTCAACGCGGCGTTCTCGAAGGGCGAGAGCGACGACGGCAACCCCGCCTGCACCCAGAACACGGTGGAGAAGCTCACCGGCATCCGGGTGGACCACACCATCGTGGTGGACTTCCAGGGCTTCTCCGCGATGACGAAGGCCGTCAACGGGGTCGACGTCTGCCTGCCGAAGCCGATCTACGAGAACGACATCAACCCCAAGCTCCCCAAGAAGGGCGCCGTCGTCCTGCCGCAGGGCAAGCAGAAGGTCGAGGGCCAGCAGGCGCTGAACTTCGTCCGGCTGCGCTACGGCATCGGGGACGGCTCCGACATCGGCCGGATGAAGCGGCAGCAGGCCTTCCTCGGCTCGCTCGCCTCCAGCATCAAGAGCCAGGGCCTCAACCCCACCACGCTGCTCCCGCTCGCGGACGCCGCCACCAAGTCGATGACCGTGGACCCGGGCCTCGGCTCCGCCGACAAGCTGCTCTCCTTCGGCCTCTCGCTGAAGAACATCGACATGCACGAGCTCAAGTTCGTGACGCTGCCCTGGCGCTACCGCACCCAGGACAAGAACATCGACATCATCCAGCCGGACGCCAACAAGCTCTGGGACGCCCTCAAGGCCGACCGGACCATCGACGGTCAGAACGCCACCGGCCAGCAGACCGACGCGCCGGCCGCACCGACCGACGCCGGCTCGCCGAGCGCTCCGGCGGCGCCGACCACGCCGCCCGCCGCGGCCTCCGACGCGGGCAACGCCGCGGTCAAGGTGTCCGTCTACAACGGCACCACCACCACCGGGCTGGACGGCAAGGCGAGCGAGGCGCTCAAGGCGGCCAAGTTCACCGCCACCAAGGCCGGCCCGGCGGCCAGCACCAAGTACGCGACCACGATGATCGAGTACGGCTCCGGGCAGAAGGCCAACGCCGAGAAGGTCGCCGAGCTGTTCCCGGGGGCCACCGTCGAGGCGGCCAAGTCGGCCGGCATCACCGTGATCGTCGGCAAGGACTTCGCGGCGGCGAACGGCGGTGGCGCGGCCGCCCCCGGTGCCGCCGCGGCCGCTCCCTCGGTGCCGGCCCCGCTGCCCACCAGCGTGACCAACGACGCCCGCTCGGCGGACGAGGACATCTGCGCCGACGTCTCCTACGGCTGACCCGACCGGCGGTCGGTGCGCGTGGCGGCCCCCTTCCGCCGCCCGCGTCCGGGTGGCCCGCCGGGTCGCCGTCCGGTGGCGGGATCGCGGTGGCCCGGTGAAGGTGGGCGGTGTACCGCCCGCCGGTCGCGCCGCCGCCCGGGCCCCCGCCCGCGTCGCGGCCCGGGCCCGGGCCACTGGGCACCCCGGCCGGTCGTGGCGGAGGACGAGGAACCCGTACTCCCGGAGGCCCAGCAATGCCCGAAGTGACCGCTCCGTACGCGCCCGGCACCCCGTGCTGGATCGACCTGATGGCGAGCGACCAGCAGGCCGCCCTCGACTTCTACCGCGACCTGTTCGGCTGGCAGGGGGAGGTCGGCCCGCCCGAGTTCGGCGGCTACGCCGTGTGCGCGCTGAACGGGAAGCCGGTGGCCGGGATCATGGCGCAGACGGCGCCCGAGGGCCAGCCCCTCCCGCCCGTCGGCTGGACCACCTACCTGGCCTCGGACGACGCCGACGCCACCGCCCGGTCCGTCGCCGAGAGCGGCGGCACGATCCTGTACCCGGTGATGGACGTCGGCACCGTCGGCCGGATGCTGGTCGCGGCGGACCCGACCGGCGGGGTGTTCGGCGTCTGGCAGAAGGTCGACTTCATCGGCGCGGGCGTCGTGAACGAGCCCGGCGCGCTGGTCTGGAACGAGCTCAACACCACCGACACCGACGCGGCCGGGGCGTTCTACCAGCGGGCGCTGGGCCTGAGCCCGGCCGCCCTGGAGAGCGTGGAGGGGTACTACTCGCTGAGTGTCGGCGACCGCTCGGTGGGCGGCATGCAGCGGCTCCCGGACTACCTGCCGCCCGGCACGCCCCCGCACTGGCTGACCTACTTCTCGGTGGACGACACCGACTCCACCGTGGACGCCCTGGTCAGGGGCGGCGGTTCGGTGCTCCAGCCGCCGTTCGACATGGCGGCCGGGCGGATGGCGGTCGTCCAGGACCCGCAGGGCGCCGTCTTCGCGGTGATCGCCTCGCCCACCGCGCCGTAGCCCACCGCGCCATAGCCAGTCACGACGTAGCCAGTCACGGCGTAGCTCACCGCGCCGTAACCAAGCTGTAGCGCCCCGTATCCGCGGCGCCCCCGGAAGCCTCCCGTTCCCGCGACGCGCCGCCGGGAATGGGAGGCTTCCCCGCGTTCGCGGGTAAGACTGCACCCATGCTGGGGCTTCCGGACGACATCCGCGCTTTCCTCTTCGACCTCGACGGGGTGCTCACTCAGACCGCCAAGGTGCACGCGGCGGCCTGGAAGGACACCTTCGACGCCTTCCTGCGCGCCGAAGCGGCCCGCACCGGTGGGCAGTTCGTCCCCTTCGACGCCGTGACCGACTACGACACCCACGTCGACGGCCGCCCGAGACTCGACGGCACTCGGGCCTTCCTGCACAGCCGGGGCATCGACCTCCCCGAGGGCACCGACGCCGACCCGCCCGGTGCCCGCACCGTGCACGGCGTCAGCCTGGCCAAGAACGAGACCGTGCTGCGGATGATCCGCGAGCAGGGCGTCCAGCCGTACGACGGTTCGGTCGCCTACGTGCGGCGGCTGCGCGGGCTCGGGCTGCCCGCCGCGGTGGTCTCCTCCAGCGCCAACTGCCGGGACGTGCTGCGCGCCGCCGGCATCGAGGAGCTGTTCGAGGTGGTCGTGGACGGCGTGGTGGCCAAGCGGGACGGCCTGCCGGGCAAGCCCGCGCCGGACACCTACCTGGCCGCCGCCCGGGCCCTGGGCGTCGAGCCCGCGCACGCCGCGGTCTTCGAGGACGCGCTCGCCGGGGTCGCCTCCGGCCGGGCCGGCGGCTTCGGCACGGTGGTGGGCGTGGACCGCACCGGCCAGGCCGACGAACTGCGCCGCCACGGCGCCACCGTGGTCGTCGCCGACCTCGCCGAGCTGCTCGAAGGAGGTGCGGCATGACCGGGCTGGACAACTTCGCCGTCGACCCCTGGCAGATCACCGAACAGGGCCTCGACCTGGGTGCGATGGCCCGCGCCGAGTCCGTCTTCGCGCTCTCCAACGGCCACATCGGCCTGCGCGCCAACCTGGACGAGGGCGAGCCGCACGGCCTGCCCGGCACCTATCTGAACGGCGTCTTCGAGCTGCGGCCGCTGCCGTACGGCGAGGGCGGCTACGGCTACCCGGAGTCCAGCCAGAGCGTCATCAACGTGACCAACGGCAAGATCATCCGGCTGCTGGTGGACGACGAGCCCTTCGACCTGCGCTACGGCGAACTGCTCAGCCACCGGCGCTGGTTGGACTTCCGGACCGGGCTGCTTCGGCGCGAGGCGGAGTGGACCTCCCCGGCCGGTCGGACCATCAAGGTGCACTCGACCCGGCTGGTCTCCCTCACCCAGCGGGCGATCGCCGCCGTGGAGTACACCGTGGAGGCGGTGGACGGTCCGGTCCGGATCGTCCTGCAGTCGGAGCTGGTCGCCAACGAGCAGCTGCCCGGCGGCGCCGAGAGCGACCCGCGGGCCTCCGCCGTGCTGGAGGCGCCGCTGCTCGCCGAGGCGCACCACGCGGGCGGCACCAAGGCCGTCCTGGTGCACCGGACCCGCTACAGCGGCATCCGGGTCGCGGCCGGGATGGACCACGTCATCGACGGCCCGGACCGGCTGGACACCGTCGCCGAGGCCGAGGCGGACAACTGCCGGATCAGCGTCACCACCCTGCTCGAACCGGGCGAGAAGCTGCGGCTGGTGAAGTTCATGTCCTACGGCTGGTCCGCGACCCGCTCGCTGCCCGCCGTGCGGGACCAGGTGGAGGCCGCGCTGACCGCCGCCCGGTACACCGGCTGGGACGGCCTGGTGACCGAACAGGCCGGGTTCCTGGAGGAGTTCTGGGAGACCAGCGACATCGAGGTCGAGGGCGACGTCGAGCTCCAGCAGGCCGTCCGGTTCGCCGTCTTCCACGTCCTCCAGGCCGGTGCCCGCAGCGAGGAACGGGCCATCCCCGCCAAGGGGCTGACCGGCCCGGGCTACGACGGGCACAGCTTCTGGGACACCGAGACCTTCGTCCTGCCGGTGCTCACCTACTGCCTGCCGAGCGCCGTCAACCAGGCGCTGCGCTGGCGGCACACCACGCTGCCGCTGGCCCGCGAGCGCGCGGTCCAACTCGGCCTCGCCGGAGCGGTGTTCCCCTGGCGGACGATCCGCGGCGAGGAGTGCTCCGGCTACTGGCCGGCCGGCACGGCGGCGTTCCACATCGGCGCGGACATCGCGGCCGCCGTCGCCCGCTACGTCCGGGCCACCGGGGACGTCGAGTTCGAGCGCGAGTACGGGCTGGAGCTGCTGGTCGAGACGGCCCGGATGTGGCGCTCGCTCGGCCACCACGACGCGGCCGGCAACTTCCGCATCGAGGGCGTCACCGGGCCGGACGAGTACAGCGCCGTCGCCGACAACAACGTGTTCACCAACCTGATGGCGCAGAGCAACCTGCGCGCCGCCGCCGAGGCCGCCGCCCGGCACCCGCACGAGGCGGCCGCGCTCGGGGTGGACACCGAGGAGACCGCCGCCTGGCGGGACGCCGCCGCCGCGATGTTCGTCCCCTACGACGAGAACCTCGGCGTCCACCCGCAGGCCGACGGCTTCACCGACCACCAGGTCTGGGACTTCGAGCACACCCCGGCGCAGAACTACCCGCTGCTGCTGCACTATCCGTACTTCGACCTGTACCGCAAGCAGGTGGTGAAGCAGGCCGACCTGGTGCTCGCCATGCAGGTGCGCGGGGACGCGTTCACCGACGAGCAGAAGGCCCGCAACTTCGCCTACTACGAGCGGCTGACCGTCCGCGACTCCTCGCTGTCCGCCTGCACCCAGGCGGTGATCGCGGCCGAGGTCGGACAGCTGGATCTCGCGTTCGACTACACCGCCGAAGCCGCCCTGATGGACCTGCACGACCTCGGCGGCAACACCGGCGACGGTCTGCACATGGCCTCGCTGGCCGGGGCCTGCATCGCCCTGGTGGCCGGGTTCGGCGGCTTGCGGGACCACGGCGAGGCACTCTCCTTCCGGCCCCGGCTGCCACCCGGGCTGATGCGGCTGAGCTTCTCGCTGATGGTGCGCGGCCAGCTGCTCGGGGTGCGGATCACCCACGCGGGCACGACGTACACGCTGCGCCGCGGCGAGGTGATCCACCTGCGCCACGACGGCGAGGGGGTGCAGGTGAAGGTCGGGTCGCCGGTCACCCTGCCGACCACCGTGCCGCCCGCCCAGGAGCGGTGCAGCCAGCCGCCGGGCCGCGAGCCGGCCCGGCGCCAGCCGCAGGCCGGGGTGATCGGCGGCACCCTGGGCCCCGGGCCGGAGCACCTCGCGGCCGAGTGACGCCCGGCCCCGCCCGTCACCCCTTCGGCCCCGGCCGGGGTGCGGCGCGGGGCGCTCCGCCGGAGGGTGCAGGTGTCCCGTGGCAACCGGCGGCCGGTGAAGGAGCGCCCCGTGGTGAGTGTGGCCGAGCAGATGGTCGAGGTGCTCCGGCAGGCCGGGGTGGAGCGGGTCTACGGCGTGGTGGGGGACAGCCTCAACCCGGTGGTGGACGCCATCCGCCGGGCCGAGGGGATCAGCTGGGTGCACGTCCGCAACGAGGAGGCCGGCGCCTTCGCGGCGGCCGCCGAGGCCGAGCTGAGCGGGCGGCTGGCCGTCTGCGCGGGCTCCTGCGGGCCCGGCAACACCCATCTGATCCAGGGCCTGTACGACGCCCAGCGCAGCGGCCTGCCGGTGCTGGCGCTGGCCTCGCACATCCCGTCCGGGCAGATCGGCACCGGCTTCTTCCAGGAGACCCACCCCGAGCGGGTGTTCACCGACTGCAGCAGCTGGTGCGAGACGGTGTCCACGCCCGCGCAGCTGCCCCGGCTGCTGCGGATCGCGATCCAGCACGCGCTGGGCGCGCACGGCGTCTCCGTCCTGGCCTTCCCCGGCGACATCGCCGCGCTGCCGGCCGCCGGGCCGACCGGCAGCAGCCACTTCCTCACCGAGCAGGCGGTCGCGGCGCCGCCCTGGGACCAGGTCCGGGCGCTCGCCCGCGCCCTCAACGGGGCCCGCAAGGTCACCCTGTTCTGCGGCGCGGGCGTCCGCGGGGCGCACGCCGAGGTGATGGCGGTCGCGCAGGCCCTGAACGCGCCGGTCGGGCACTCCCTGCGCGGCAAGGAATGGATCCAGTTCGACAATCCGTTCGACGTCGGCATGAGCGGCCTGCTCGGCTACGGCGCCTGCCACGAGGCGCTGCACTCCGCCGACCTGGTCGTGCTGCTCGGCACCGACTTCCCCTACGACTCCTTCCTCCCGCAGGCCCGCACCGTCCAGGTGGACCACGACGCCACCCGGCTCGGCCGCCGCACCCCGCTGGAGCTGGCCGTCCACGGCGACGTCTCGGCCACCCTGCGCGCGGTCCTGCCGCTGCTGGAGCCCAGGGACGACCGCGCCTTCCTGGACGAGCTGCTGGACAAGCACTGCCGCTCGCTGGAGGACGTGGTCGGCGCCTACACCCGGGACATCGAGAAGCACCTGCCGATCCACCCCGAGTACGTCGCCTCGGTGCTGGACGAAGTCGCCGCCGACGACGCGGTGTTCACCGTGGACACCGGGATGAACAACGTCTGGGCCGCCCGCTACCTCCAGCCCAACGGCCGCCGCCGGGTGATCGGCTCCTTCCTGCACGGCTCGATGGCCAACGCGCTGCCGCACGCGATCGGCGCCCAGCTGGCCTGCCCCGGCCGGCAGGTCGTCTCGATGTCCGGGGACGGCGGGCTCTCGATGCTGCTCGGCGAACTGCTCACGGTGGTGCGCCACCGGCTGCCGGTGAAGACGGTGGTCTTCAACAACGGCGCGCTCGGCATGATCAAGCTGGAGATGCTGGTCTCCGGCTACCCCGAGGCGGAGATCGACAACGGGGACGTGGACTACGCGGGGATCGCCCGGGCGATGGGCATCCCGGCCAAGCGCGTGACCGACCCGGCGCGGGTGCGGGAGGTGCTCACGGAGGCGCTGGAGCGGCCCGGTCCGGCGCTGGTGGACGTGGTCACCGACCCCAACGCGCTCTCCATCCCGCCGCGCATCACGGCCGCCCAGCTGAAGGGCTTCGCGCTGGCCGCCGGGCGGACGGTGCTCTCCGGCGGGGTCGGCCGCATGATCGACCTGGCCCGGAGCAACCTGCGGAACATCCCCCGCCCGTAGGGCCGGTCCAGCCCCGTCGAGGCGGCTGCGGGGCAGTTTGCCTCTGAGGCAAGTTTCTTGCCCGTACGGCAGGCGGGGTGTCCACTGGTCACATGACCACCAGCCCAGCCGGCCCCTCCACCCCCGGCGACCGGACCGACGACCTGGAGGTCGCCGGCCTCGCCGCGAGGCTGCGCGAGCACCGGCTCGGCAGCCGCCTCACCCTGGAGGTCGCCGCCTCCCGGGTCGGACTCTCCCCAGCTTATCTGTCCCGGCTGGAGACCGGCCGGCGCCAGCCCTCACTGCCCGTCCTGCTCGGACTCGCCCGTGCCTACGGCACCTCCGTCTCCGGCCTCCTCGGCGAGTCCCCGGCCGAGGCGGACCCGGTGGTGCGCGGCGGCGCGATCGACCCCGGTCGCGCGGGCGGCTGGGGCTACCGCCGGGCCGGCGCGCCCGGGCGGGCGATGCAGGCGCTGCGGGTGCACGTCCCCCCGGGCGTGCAGGACGCGGTGGTCCGGGTCCACCCCGGTGAGGAGTGGCTGTACGTCCTGCAGGGCCGGCTGCGGCTGACCCTCGGCGACCGCACCCACCTGCTCGACAAGGGCGACTCCGCGCACTTCGACTCGCTCACCCCGCACTGCATCGCCGCCGACTCGGCGGACGGGGTGGAGCTGCTCTTCGTGCACACCCTGCTGCAGAGCCCCGGCGGCGAACTCTGCCTCGGCGGCGGCCCCGCAGCCCCGCACTGACCCACCGTCGGACCTCCTGGAGGAGATCTCCCATGGCTGATCCCACCACCGTCACCACCGTCACCGCCGACGCCGCCGCGGCTCCCGTCGCGCCGAAGACCGTCGACGCCGGCAAGTGGGCCAACCGCCGGGTCGGCATCCGGGTGCTGATCTACATGGTCGCCACGCACGCCTTCGCCGGCTTCATCATGCTGCTCTTCGAGTTGGGCAACCGGAACAAGTAGCCGGTGGGGTAGGGCTGTTCAACGGCCCCGGACCTGCCCGGTCAGGCCGTCCGCAGCAGCTCGCAGAGCGCGTCCAGGGCGGCCGGGAAGAGCCGGTCGGGCGGCGTGGCGTAGCCGACGACCAGGGCCGGCGAGGCGTCCGGGGCGAGCGCCGGGTCGGCCAGGTGCCAGGAGAGGCCGGTGACGGCCAGGTCGAGCGCCCCGGCGCGGGCCAGCAGTTCGGCCTCCGTCGGCGCCCCGGGCGGCAGTTGCAGCACGGCGTGGAGCCCGGCGGCGATGCCCGTCACCCGGACGTGCGGGGCGCGTTCGGCCAGTGCCGCCACGAGCGCGTCGCGGCGCCGCCGGTAGTGCAGCCGGCAGCGGCGCACGTGCCGGTCGTAGGTGCCGGAGGTGATCAGCTCGGCGAGGGTCAGCTGGTCCAGCACGGGGGACATGGTGTCCGCCAGCTGCTTCCGCCGGGCCACCGGCTCGACCAGGGCGTCCGGCAGGGCGAGCCAGGCCAGCCGCAGGCCGGGCGCCAGGCTCTTGGCCGCGGTGCCCGCGTACACCACCCGTTCCGGGTCGAGCGCCTGCATCGCCCCGAGCGGCTGCCGGTCGTAGCGGAACTCGCCGTCGTAGTCGTCCTCGATCACGTACCCGTCCTGCTCGCGGGCCCAGCCGACGGCCGCCGACCGGCGTTCGGCGGCCAGCGCGGCGCCGGTCGGGTACTGGTGGGCGGGGGTGAGCAGGACGGCCGCGTCCCGCCGGGCGCCGAGCAGGTCCGTCCGGGCCCCCGCGCAGTCCACCGGCAGCGGCGCCGGGGTCAGCCCCGCGGCCCGGACCATCTCGCGCTGCGGGGGCAGCCCGTAGCCCTCGACCGCCAGGGTGCGGGTCCCGCGCGTCCGGGCCGGACCGCGCTCGCGCAGGGCGGCGCAGAGCAGGCCGATGCCCTGGGTGAAGCCGGAGCAGATCAGCAGGTGGTCCGGGTCGGTCCGGACGCCGCGCACCCGGGCGAGGTAGTCGGTGAGCGCCTGCCGCAGCTCGATCCGCCCGAGCGGGCTGCCGTAGCCGAAGGCCTCGTGCGGCGCGGTGGCGAGCGCCCGCCGCGCGGCGGTCAGCCAGGCGGTGCGCGGGAAGAGCGAGACGTCCGGCCGCCCGGGCGTCAGGTCGTGGCGGGCCGTCCGGCGCTCGGGCGGCGCCTCGGCCGGGCGACGGCCGGACCGCGGGGCGGTCCGCCCGGCCACCGTGGTGCCCGAGCCCTGCCGCGAGGCGAGCCACCCCTCGGCGGTCAGCTGCCCGTACGCCTCGACCACGGTGTTGCGGGCGATCCCGAGGTCCTCGCCGAGCGCCCGGGAGGAGGGCAGGCGCGTCCCCGGGGCCAGCCGGCCGTCCTGCACGGCCTCCCGCAGCGCGTCCTCCAGGGCCGCCCGCAGGCCGGCCCCGGCGGCGCGCCGGCCGCTGAGGTCGAGGTGCAGATCGCCGCCGAACGCGGTCCAGGAGGTGGTGCTCATGGGGAGGGCCGATCCGTGCGGGGCGCTGTGCCGTCCGGGTTGTGTCCGTAGGGGATTATCGCGTGGCCGCGGGAGGCCGGGCGGCGGCCCCGGCCCCCGCGCCGCCGGTCGGTGCCGGTGCGCGGGCCCGCACCGCGGTCAGCCCCAGGTCGCGCCGGCGGGCTCCTGGATGGTGGCGTTCAGCCGGTTGAAGAGGTTGGTCAGGCCGATCATCAGGATGATCGCGGAGAGCTGCTCCTCGTTGAAGTGGTCGGCGGCCTCGTCCCAGACCGCGTCCGGCACGGCCGGGCCGGAACGGTCGGCCAGCCGGGTGGCCGCCTCGGTCAGGGCGAGGGCCGCGCGCTCCTCCCCGGTGAAGAAGGGGGCCTCGCGCCAGGCGGCGACGGCGTGCAGGCGCTCGTCGGTCTCACCGGCCTTCTTCGCGTTGGTCACCCCGGCGAAGACGCACGCGGAGCAGCCGTTGATCTGGCTGGCCCGCAGGTGCACCAGCTCCATGATCTGGGGCGGGACACCGCCCTGGTACATGGCCTTGTAGATGTTCTGGATGCCCTTCATCGCGTCGGGCAGGACCATCGCGGGGTTCTTCATCCGAGCGGTCACGGCGTTTCCTCCGTCGAGTCAGGAGCCCGAGTGCCTTGCGCGCCGGGCCGGTTATCGTCCTTCACTGCACCGACGGATCGCGGAACGGGGATGTGACAGGTGAGCGGCAACGAATTTCTGGCCGGGCAGTTCGAGGAGCACCGGCTCCAACTGAGGGCGGTCGCCTACCGGATGCTGGGCTCGCTCAGCGAGGCCGAGGACGCCGTCCAGGAGACGTGGTTGAAGCTGGACCGCTCGGACGTCAGCGCCGTGCAGAACCTCGGCGCCTGGCTGACCACCGTGGTCGGCCGGGTCTGCCTGGACCTGCTGCGCTCGCGCACCGCGCGGCGCGAGGACCCGCTGGACGGGCCGGACGGGCAGGTGGGCGCGGTCCGGCTGCCCGATCCGGTGGTCGGCGCCTTCGGCGTCGTCGACCCGGAGCAGGAGCTCCTGATGGCCGACTCGGTCGGGATCGCGCTGATGATCGTGCTGGACACGCTCGCCCCGGCGGAGCGGCTCGCCTTCGTCCTGCACGACCTGTTCGCCGTCCCGTTCGACGAGATCGCGCCGATCCTCGGCCGCACCTCCGCCTCCACCCGCCAACTGGCCAGCCGGGCCCGCCGCCGCGTCCAGGGCGCCGCGCCCGCCCAGGACGGCGATCTGAACCGCCGCCGCGAGGTGGTGGACGCCTTCCTCAGCGCCGCGCGCGGCGGCGACTTCGACGCCCTCCTCGCGCTGCTCGACCCCGGGATCGTGGCCCGCTCGGACGGCGGCGCCCTGCGGCCGAGCACGCTGCGCCGCGGTGCGGCCGAGGTCGCCTCGCAGGCGATCACCTTCGCCCGCTTCGCCGAGAACGCCCGCCCGGTGCTCGTCAACGGCGCGCCCGGGGTGCTGTCCTTCGCGGACGGCAAGCCGCTGTCGCTCATGGCGTTCACCATCCGGGACGGCCGGGTCACCGCGCTCGACATCCTCACCGATCCGGAGCGGCTGGCCCGGATCGACCTGGGGCCGATCCTCGGCGGCTGAGCGGCTGAGCGGCTGAGCGGTCGGCCGGGGCGGCGGGCGCACCCACGCGCCCGCCGCCCCGGCCGGAACGTCCACCGGCCACCGCAGGGGTGCGTTCCCGTTCGTCCCGGGAGCGGCTCACTGGGGCGGCCGGTGGGACCGAATCGATGGAGTAGTCGGGAGAGGAAGCGAGAAAGTCCTGGAGTAACTGGCAGTAAAGGCTGGACAGGGTGACTGGCGGTCTGTCAGGATCAGGGCTATCGCCGGGAAACAGGGCCGGCGGCCACACCAGGGGAGGACCACATGTCGCAGGACGACCAGCCGCAGTTCGTCTCGGTGCCGGTGCCGAGTCAGTACGTCACACAGGTGTACGCCTACCTGGCCGGGCTGACCGGCGCCACGGCGAGTGCCCCGACGGCCGCCGGGGCGGGCGGCGCTCCCCCGGCGCCCCCGGCCGCGCCGGAGGAGGGGGCGGCCGGGGAGCCCGGCAAGCTCCCGGTCGTCGAGTGGACCGTCGAGGACTTCCGCCGGCTGATGATCGAGCCGCTGGGATCGGTGCAGGTGGTGGCCCGGGTGCTGGACGTGCTGGCCACCCAGCCCGACGCGCGGGTGAGCTACACCGAACTGGCCACCCGGCTGGGCCTGGAGAAGAAGAGCCTGCAGGGCAACCTCGCCGCCTTCACCCGCGCGGTGCACCGGCACTACCACCGCCGCAACTGGCCGATGACCTGGGTGGAGGCGCTCACCAGCGAGCCGGGGCTCAAGTCGGAGTTCTTCTACACCGTCAACGCGACCCTCGCGAGGCGCTGGCTGGAGGCCCGGGCGCAGGGCTGAACGACTCGACCCGGCCGGGACGGGGGAGTCTGCCGGTTACTCCACCTGTCTAGCCGATCCGGCGCCAGCCGCCGGGCGTGCCCGGCTCCGTCACCGGGGCCGGGCCGAAGTCGTACCGCGGCCCGTCGGGCCCGAAGGCGAGCAGCGAGATCGAGGACGAGCCCCAGATCCGCCCGTCGCCGAACTCCCGCCGCTGGACCAGCGCGGCCGGATCGTCGAGCGCCAGGCCGTCGCCGGAGACGATCGGCAGCCAGGCGCCCCAGGCCTGTTCGGTCGTGGCGGGGCCGGGCCGCGGCGCGGGCCGGGCGGCGGCCCGGAAGCGGGCCCGGAAGTGCGCGGCGCGGGCGGCCATCAGCGAGCGGACCAGCTCGGACGCGGTCCGGTCCGCCGCCAGCCCCTCCGGTCCGTCGTTGAGCACCACGCTCAGCCCGACCGGCAGGTCGCGTTCCGCCAGGGTGCTGCCGCCCCAGCTCAGTACCCGTGCGCCGGCCCGGCCGGCGAGGACGAGGTGGAACGGGTCGTACCGCTCCAGGTCGACGCCGGCGAGGCCGCCGTCCCGCAGGGCGATCAGCGGCAGCTCCCCGCGCGAGAGCCGGGCCCGGGCGGGTGCCATGGCCCCGAAGCCGTTCAGCAGACAGGCCGCGGCCGGCCCCGCGATGCCCGGCTCCGTGGCCCCGGGCACCGCGGCCCCCGGTTCGATGGCGAGCCACGTCCCGCCCGCCGCCAGGTCGAGCCCGCCGACGGCCGCCGGGTGCGCGGGCCAGTGGTGGTCCGGCGGGGACCACCGCCGCCCGGCGTACTCGTCCCGCACCGACAGCAGCAGCACGGGCACCGATGCCGACGGTTCGATGCTGACGAACGCGGTACACACGATCCTGGCCCCCTGACCTCGCCCACCCCGGGCGGCCCGGCTGCACCACCCTCCCCGCGATCCTCGCACGATCGTTCGGATCCGGGCAGGTCCGGGCCCTCGCCCTCGGGCGCCCGCCGTGCCACACTCGGGCGAGCCGCCCGAGGGCCTGCCCCGACCGTGAAGTGGCCCACGATCTCTCGGCCCGAATGTGCCAGGGAGCCAGTCCAGTCGGACCCTAGGCTGGCCGGTATGACGACGAACGACAACGCCACCGTGTCCGCCCCCGAGCAGCGGATCTCCCTCCCCGACCTCGCCCCCGAGTTCTACCGGGCCATGATCGCCCTGGACCGCGCCGCCCGGCAGGGCGTCGACCCCGTCCTCGCCGAGCTGGTCAAGGTGCACGCGTCGATGCTCAACGGCTGCTCCTTCTGCATCGACATGCACGCCACGGACGCCCTGAAGAACGGCGAGCAGAACCACCGGCTGCTCTCCCTGCCGGCCTGGCGGGAGACGTCCTGGTTCACCGCCAAGGAGCGGGCCGCCCTCGCGCTGACCGAGTCGGTCACCCTGCTGACCCAGGGGCACGTGCCGGACGCCGTCTACCAGGAGGCCGCCGAGCACTTCGAGCAGGCCGAGCTGGCCCAGCTGATCGCGCTGATCATCGCCATCAACTCCTGGAACCGGATCGGCGTCACCTCCCGCCTCAGCCCCGCCGCGAAGTAGGGGGCCCGGCATGACGACCACTCAGCACGAGCTGGCCCGCGCCCTCCACGCCCTGCACCGCCCCGGCGAGCCCCTGGTGCTCGCCAACGTGTGGGACGCGGTGGGCGCCCGGCTGGTCGCCGCCGCCGGTGCGCGGGCCGTCGCGACGGCCAGCGCGAGCGTCTCCTGGACGCTCGGCAGCGCGGACGGCGACGCGGCCGACCGCGCCGAGGTGCTGGCCCAGACCGCGCTGATCGTGCGCTCGGTCGCGCTGCCGGTGACGGCGGACCTGGAGAGCGGCTTCGGCGCGACGGCCGCCGAGGTCGGCGAGACCGTCACCGCGCTGCTCGGCACCGGCGCGGTCGGGGTGAACCTGGAGGACGGGGGGCGCCCCGCCGCCGACGCGGCCGAACGGATCGCGGCCGCCCGGGCCGCCGCCGACGCGGCCGGCGTCCCGCTCTTCGTCAACGGCCGCACCGATGTGTTCCTGAAGCAGCTCGGCGACCCGGCCGGCCGGCTGGACGAGGCCGTCGACCGCCTGCGGGCGTACGTCGCGGCCGGCGCGGACGGCGTGTTCGTGCCCGGCGTCGCGGACCCGGGGACGATCGCCGCCCTGGTGGCCGCCGTCCCGGCGCCGCTGAACGTCCTGGCCGGGCCGGGCTCACCGTCCGTACCGGAGCTGGCGAAGCTCGGCGTGGCCCGGGTCAGCCTCGGGCCGGGCCTGGCCAGGGCGGCGTACGCGGCGGTGCGCCGCGCCGCCGAGGAGGTGTACTCCGAGGGGACGTACACCGCGCTCGACGGCGGGCTCACCTACCAGGAGCTGAACGCCCTCGCGCAGGGCTGACCCGGAGTCGGCGTCCGGACCCGACCGCGAAGTCGGCGACGGACGCCGGCCGCTGTGCGCCCCGAGCGGCGCGCAGCGGTGGCGGCCGCTTCGCAAGGAGCGCCGGGAGACCGGGAGAGCCGGGAGATCAGGGAGAGCCGGGAGATCAGGGAGGCCACGGGGCCCGGGAGCCGCAGGGGAGCTCCCGGACCGCCCAGTCCCCGCGCCGGACCGCTCAGCCGATCTGCCCGCTGAGGCCCGGGTGGGTCAACTGGTTGGTGCCGATCGCCTCCACCTCCTGCGCGGCGTGACCGACCAGCGGGAGCTTGCCGGCCTCCTTCAGGGCGAGGTCGCCCGGGGAGAGGTTGAGGCCGCTGGAGAGCCCGTCCAGGGCGTCCGGCGACGTGGCGGTGGAGGTCGTGGCCGACGCGGCCGGGGCGGCCAGGGCGAGGCCTGCCATGGTGAGGGCGGCCAGGGTGGCGAGTTTCTTCATGGAACCCCCAACGACCCGGCCGCCCTCAGGTCACCGCGGCGGCGTCAGACCGTCACCCGCAGCGTCCGCACGCTGTTGCTGATGAACGACCCGATCGGCTCCGGCGCGGGCCCCTCGGCCAGGGCGATCCCCGGGAAGCGGTCGAACAGGTACCGCAGCGCGGTCTCCGCCTCCATCCGGGCGAGTCCGGAGCCGAGGCAGAAGTGCGGGCCGTGGCCGAGCGACAGATGCCGGTTCGGCTGCCGGGTGATGTCGAAGCGGTCGGCGTCCGGGTAGTGCGCGGCGTCCCGGCCGGCGGACGCGTAGGAGGCGAGCAGCGCCTCGCCGCGCCGGATCACCACGTCGCCCACCGGGATGTCCTCGGTCGCGTACCGCAGCGGGAACTGCCCGACCGGCGAGTCGTACCGCAGCGTCTCCTCGACCACCGCGGACCACGGCTGCTCCCCGTCGAGCACCAGCCGCAGCTGCTCGGGGTGCGAGAGCAGGGCGCGGACGGCGTTGGTGATCAGGTTGAGGGTGGTCTCGTGCCCGGCCACCAGCATCAGCAGCAGCGTGCCGACGAGCTCCTGCTCGCTGAGCCGGTCCCCGGACTCGCGGGCGGCGATCAGGTCGGTGGTCAGGTCGTCGCCGGGTTCGGCGCGCTTGGCCTCGACCACGGAGGCGAGCAGCGCCTGGAGCCCCCGCTGGGCGGCGATCGCGGCGGCCGGGGTGGCGGAGCTGGAGACCAGGGTGTCGGAGAGCTCGTGCAGTTCGTCCTGCTGCTTGGGCGGCAGGCCCAGCAGTTCGCCGATGACCTGCATCGGCAGCGGGTAGGCGAAGTGCTCGCGCAGGTCGAACGGGCCCTCCAGCCCGGCGAGGTCGTCGAGCAGCGCCCGTGTGCGGGACTCGATGGCGGGCCGCAGTTCGGCGACCCGGCGCGGCGTGAAGGCCTGGGTGACCAGGCCGCGCAGCCGCCGGTGGTCCTCGCCGTCCACGGTGATCATGCCCGGCACGGTGACGAAGTTCAGCAGCGGCCAGCCCTCGGGCAGCCGGCCCTCGGTGAAGGCCGTCCAGAGCTGCGGGTTCTTGCCCACCCGGGGGTCGGCGAGCAGCTCCTGGAGGGTGTCGTGCCGGGCTATCGCCCAGACCACCACCCCGCCAGGGAGTTCCACCAGGACCGCCGGGCCGGCCTCCCGGAGCCGGGCGTTCTCTCCGTGCTGGTCCCGTCCGAAGGGGTCGAGCCGGATGGGCTCGGGTCGGTGGCCGGGTCGGTCGAGCTCAGGGGCGGCGGTGTCCATGACGGCCTCTCGGGGGCTGGCGGGCGGGGTGGGGTGAAGGCGCTGTAGAGCACCGGCAGGCTGACCAGGGCGCGTGACCAGGGCGACCGGCGCCAGGCCAACTCGCTCGGTGGTACGGCCAGTTGGAGATCAGGAAGGCGGTGCAGCAGGGTCTCGACGGCGGTCTCGACGATGATCCGGGCCGGGTGCTGGGCCGGGCAGACGTGCTTGCCGGCGCCCCAGGCCAGGTGCGCCCGGTTGCCGCCGAGCGAGCCGTGCGCGGCGGCCGAGGCGCCCTGGGCGGCCGGGTCGGCGTTGGCCGCGGCCAGGCCGAGCACGAGCATGTCGCCGGCGCTGATGTACTGGCCGCCGAGGACGGTGTCGCCGGTCGCCCACCGGCCGGGGAAGTTCTGCGTCGGCGGGTCGCGCCAGAGCACCTCCTCCAGCGCGTCGGAGACGGTGAGCCGGCCGCCGGTGAGGGTGGCCCGGAACCGGCGGTCGGTGAGCAGCAGCCGCAGGGTGTTGCCGGTCCAGTTGATGGTGGTCTCGTTGCCCGCGACCATCATCACCACCAGGTGGTGCACCGCCTCCTCGTCGCTGAGCGCGGCCGGGTGGGCCAGCAGCCAGGAGGTGAGGTCGGCCCCAGGCGTGGCGCGGCGGCGCCGGACGAGGTCGACCAGGATCGCCTGGAACTCCGCGCTGGCGCGCACGGAGTCCTTGCTGCTGTCGACGAAGTGGCTGATCAGGCCGATCAGATGCGGTCCGGCCTCGGCGGGCAGTCCGATCAGCTGGGTGAAGACCAGCAGCGGCAGCCGACGGGCGTACTGCGCGATCAGGTCGGCGGTGCCGTCCGGGCCCCAGCTGTCGATCAGGGCGTCGGCGGCGGCCTCGGTGGTCTCGCGCAGCTGGCGGTGGTCGATCTCGGCCAGCGTGTCGGCGACGGCGGCGCGCAGCCGCTGGTGCTCGGCGCCGTCCAGGTTGAGCAGGGTGGGACGCCAGGCGGTCATCGGCAGCAGCCGGGAGTCGGCGGCCAGCCGGCCCTCGGCGGGGACCCTCCAGCGGCGCGAGTCCTTGGAGAACAGCGCCTCGTTGCGGGTGAGTTCGAGCAGTTCGGGGTAGCCGAGCACGAGCCAGGCCTCGACCCCCGGCTCCAGCTCGATCGGTGCGACCGGGCCGTACTGGGCCCGCAGCCGGGCGTACAGGCCGTGCGGGTCGTCGGCGACGGCGGCGCCGTACAGCCGGGGCAGCGGCACCCCGGCGGGCAGGGTCCCGGTGGCGTGCGCCGGGCAGCCGGGGGGTGCGGACAGCTGCCCGGCGGACGGCGGAACGGCCGTGCCCGGGTCGGGGGTCGTCATCGCTGGAGCTCCAGTACGGCGGTGGAGTGCAGATGGTCGACGAAGTCGATCAGCAGGTCGTACGCGGCCCGGCGGTCCCGGGCGTCGCAGTACAGGATCGGTACGTCGGGCAGCAGGTCGAGGGCGGAGCGCAGCTCCTCCTCGGGGTAACTCGGGGTGTCCGGGAAGGTGTTGACGGCGACCGCGAACGGGATCCGCTGCTCCTCCAGCCGGCCGAGCACGTCGAAGCTCTCGTCCGGGCGGCGCAGGTCGACCATCGCGATGGCGCCGAGCGCGCCGCGCGACAGGTCGTCCCAGAGCGGCCAGAACCGCTGCTGCCCGGGGGTGCCGAAGAGGTAGAGGGCGAGCCGGGGATTGAGCGTGATCCGGCCGAAGTCCAGCGCGACCGTGGTGGTGGTCTTGCCCGGCCGCCCGGTGAGGTCGTCGATGCCGCTGCTGGCGGCCGTCATGGTCTCCTCGGTGCGCAGCGGCGTGATCTCGCTCAGTGCGCCGACCAGGGTGGTCTTGCCGACCCCGAACGGGCCGGTGACCAGGATCTTCACGGCGCCCTGGACGGACGGCGGCAGGTACTGGGGCTCCGGCGCCGAGGGCTCGGCGGTGCGCGGGTCAGCGGAGTTGGCGGAGGCCAACGAGCACCTCTTCCAGGAGGGTTGCGGGCAGGCGTTCGGCCTGCGGGACGGGCGGGAGCACCTGGACGGCGCCGAGGTCCCAGAGGTCGCCGACCAGCACCTTGACGACGCCGAGCGGCAGCCCGAGGTAGGCGGCCACCTCGGCGACCGACAGCAGGCTGCGGCAGAGGTCCAGGATGCGCTGGTGCTCGCGGTTGAGCAGGGCGTCCTCGGGGAGGTCGGGCCGGTCGGGTAAGGCGCTGACCAGGCTCTCGACGGCGAGCGCGGACCGGGTGGACCGGCTGCGGCCGCCGGTGATCACATAGGGCCGGACCGGCCCGTTCACCGCCGGCCCCCCGCCGCGTGATCGACGCGCGGCGGGCTGGTGAGGTGGCTGCCGATCCGCTCGACGAGGACCTGCATCTGGTAGGCGACCAGGCCGGCGTCGACCGCCTCGCCGGTCACCACGGCCAGGTGGGCCCCGGCCCCGGCGGCGACCACGAAGAGGTAGCCGCCGCCGTACTCGATGACGATCTGGCGGGTGGCGCTGCCGTGGCCGCCGAAGCCCTGGGCGACGCCGCGGGCCAGCGACTGCAGGCCCGAGCAGGCGGCGGCGAGCCGCTCGGCGTCCTCGCGCAGGATGCCCGCGCTGCGGCCGATCTCCAGGCCGTCGTTGGACACCACGACGGCGTGCTGGACCTCGGGGACGGAGATGATGTCGGCGAGCAGCCAGCCGAGATCAGGGGTGGTGGTCATGGAACTCTCCGAAGCGCTGGGGGAGCTGGGGGGAAGCGGGCAGGGAACGGTGGGGCTGGGCCTGCGTCCGGGCGGCCGACCGGCCGTCGGCGGTGCCGGCCTGGAACATCGCCATGAACGCCCGGGCATCCTGCGCCGACCGGTAGGGCGGGGCGGGCGCCGGCGGGGGAGCGGCCGGCGAGGCGTGGCGGTTGGAGCGGTCGCGCCGGTGGCTCCGGCGGGGCAGCGGCGGCGGAGCGGCGGGGCCGGCCGGCGGGGTCTCCACCAGGGGGTGTGCGGTGGTCCGCGGATGTCCGCCCGGGTAGGGGGAGGCCGGGTTCCGGTGGGGGTCGGCCGGGAACGCCGGGTCGTCGGGGCCGAGGCCCGGGACGGTCGGCGGGAGCGGCTCGGTGAGCAGCGCGTTCGGCAGCAGCACCACGACCCGGACCCCGCCGTACGGGGAGGGCGCCGAACTGAGGGTGACCCGGAACCCGTACTGCTCGGCGAGCCGGCCGACCGCGGCCAGGCCCAGCTGCGGCACCTCGCCGAGGCGGGACACCTCCAGCGAGGTGCCGCCGGCCAGCGCGGAGGCCGCCTTGGCGACGGCCGGCTCGGGCATCCCGACGCCGCCGTCGTCGATCTCGACGACGGCGCCGTTGTGGACGGGCATCAGCGTGACGAACACCTGGGTGCTGGGCGGTGAGTAGCGGGTGGCGTTGTCCAGCAGCTCGGCCACGGCGTGGATGAGCGCCTCGGCGGCGGCGCCGACCACGGCGGTCTCGATCCGGCTGCGGACCACCACCCGCTGGAAGGGCAGGATGCGCGACTGGGCACCGCGCACCACGTCCTCCAGCGAGACCGGTTCGGGCCAGTGCCGCCCGGCCCGGGCGCCGCACAGGACGGCCAGGGTCTGGGCGAGGCGGGCCTGTTGGGCGGCGGCGTGGTCGGCCTTGAGCAGGCCCTCCAGCAGCGCCGGGTCGTCGTGGGTGCGCTCCATCTCGTCGAGCAGGGCCTGCTGGTCGTGGGCCATCACGAGGATCCGGCGGGCCACGCTGAGGAAGGCCCGCTGGGTGGAGGCGTTGAGTTCCTGCTCCTGTTGGACGGCCGCCAGTTCGCTGCCCCGGCGGGCGAGTTCGACGGCGAGCTGGTCCTGGAGGCGGGCGTTCTCGCGCTGCTGCCGGTCGGCCCGGCGGCGCTGGGTGACGGAGACGGCGCGGTAGCGGGCGGCGGCCACGAGGGCGAGGGCGGCGAGAACGCCGGTTGCCGTTGCACACCACTGAGTCATCGTCACGCCGCGAATTCTAGGGTGATGATCCTACGAAGGTGTGAACGGATCTCGCCAAGTGACCGGATCTCGTCAATATCCCGTCCATACGACGTCAATCCGACCTGCTTCCGGCCCGGCCGCGCCCCGCCCGGGGCCGCTCCCCCGGCGCCGCCGGAGGCTCACTGAACCGGCGAACTCCGGTGCAGCAACAGCAGAGCGACGTCGTCCGGCCGGGAGCGGCGCTCGGTCACGTTGAGGGTGAGCAGGTCGGCGAGGCGCTCCAGGGCGGCGGCCGGGCCGAGGCGGACCGGACCGGCCTGCCGGGCCCACAGCTCCAGCCCGCCGAGCATCCGCTGCACCGACTCGTCGTAGTCCTCCTCGCGGTCCTCGACCAGGCCGTCCGTGTAGACCAGCAGCGTCTCGCCGACCGCCAGGTGCCCGACCGTCAGGTGGTACGGCTGCCCCGGGTCCACGCCCAGCGGCGGGCCGCCCGGTAGGTCCAGCTCGACGGCCGCGGCGTCCGGCGCGATCCGGACCGGCGAGGGGTGACCGGCCCGGGCCGCCCGGACCGTCCCGTCGGCGGGGTCGAGGGTGAGGTAGAGGCAGGTGGCGAAGAGGTCGGTGTCGAGTTCGGACAGCAGCCGGCTGGTCCGGGCCAGGGTGGCGGCCGGGTCGTGGCCGTCGGTGGCGTACGCGCGCAGACCGCTGCGCAGCTGGCCCATCACGGCGGTGGCCTCGGCGTTGTGGCCCTGGACGTCGCCGATCACCAGGCCGATCCGGCCGTCCGGCAGCCGCAGCAGGTCGTACCAGTCGCCGCCGATCTGCATGCCCTCGGTGCTGGGCAGGTAGCGCGCGGCGCTGGCGATCCCGGGCAGCCGGGGCAGGGTGCGCGGCAGCATGGCGCGCTGCAGTTCGGTGGCCCGGTGGTGGTGGGTGTCGTAGAGCCGGGCGCGCTCCAGGGACTGCGCCAGGATGCCGGCGAAGGCGGAGTAGAGGGTTCGGTCCTCGCGGCCGAAGACCCGTTCGGTGGAGAAGGTGATCAGGCAGGAGCCGACCTGCCGCCCGGAGGCGACCAGTGGCAGCACCGCCCAGGACGCCGGGGTCAGTGGCCCGCCGCCGCCCGGCCGGGTGGTGGCGGGCTCGCTGAACAGCGGGGCGGAGCGGGCCAGCGAGTGCTGCATCACGCCCTCGGAGAGGTCGGCCAGCCGGGTCAGCTCGGTCCGGCGCGGGCCGCCGTACACGGTGTGCGAGACGGGCAGCAGCCGGCCCTCGTCGACCAGGTCGAGCACGATGCTGGCGGCGCCGAAGGCCGGCCGGGCGACGTCGGTCACCGCGGTGGTCACGTCCCGGACGGTGACCGCGCGGGACAGCGCGCGGGTGAGCGCCAGCAGCAGCGCCGAGCGGGCGCCGGCCGCCGGGGCGCCGCCGCCCGCTCCGCCGCCGGCCGCCTCCTCCGCGGGGGCGCCCGCGCGGTCCCGGTCGGCCAGCAGCCCGGCGACCCGGACCGGCCGGCGGTGCACGTCCAGCATCACCTCGCCGGTCTCCTCGATCCGGATCACACCGCCGTCGCGGCGCGGCACCCGGTACTCGATCCGGTACGGGCCGCCGGTGGCGAGCGCCTCGGCGAGGGCGGCCTGGACGTCCGGGAGGTCCTCGGGGTGGACCAGCCCGTCCAGGTCGGGTGCGGTGGGCGGGCCGCCGGGCGGCACGGGGCGGTCGACCAGCCGGTAGGCGGTGGCGTCCCAGAAGGTCTCGCCGGTCACCAGATCGCGCTCGAAGGCGCCGTGCCCGGCGGACCGGACGGCGAGCGAGAGCATCGGGTGGGCCAGTGCGGCGGCCCGCCCGTCCGTACCGGCCTCGCCGCCGGGCCCCGGGTGGGCCGTCCCGGCCGGGCGGGCCCCCGCCCGCGCGCTGTCGAGCAGATGGGCGAGCCGGTGGGCGCAGGCGTCGCCGAGCGTCTCCAGCACGTCCAGATCGCGGCGGGGGACGGTGCCCCGGTGGGCGAGGGCGAGGGCGAGCACGCCGATCGGCCGTTCGTCGACGATCATCGGCAGGGCGATCAGCGCGACCATTCCGGTGCCCATGCCGGCATTGCGGTGGGGATAGTCGACGCTGGTGCGCTCCGGACTGAGCAGGTACGGGCGGCGCAGTCGCAGGGCCATCGCGGCGGGCAGCTCGCTCGCCGGATCGATGACGCCGTAGCGCTCGTGGACCCAGTCGGGCAGGCCGTGCGAGGCGGTGAGCCGGAGCATTCCGGCGCTGTCCAGCAGGTAGAGCGCGGAGCCCTCACCGGTGATCCAGCCCGGGCCCTCGGCGAGCACGGTCCCGAGGAGTTCGGCGGCGGTGGTGCAGCCGAGCAGTAACCGGACACAGCGCATCGCGCTGCGCGCGGTGGGGCTGCTGCGCGGGGCCCGGCTCTCGTCCTCGGAGGGGGGAAGCCACGGTGAGGTCAGGTCCATGGGGTTTCCCGGCCTTTCCGTCGCCTTGTCGGGCACCCAATTCTTCATACCTCATTTCCGATGCCGGTGAAGGGTGACCCGGACGGCGCACCGGTGCCGGGGTGCGGACGCCGGGCGTGCCCTGCCCGGCCGCTCCGACCGGGTGGTCCGCCGTGGTCCGGCCGGCCCGCCGCGCGGGGTGCGCCGGGTGCGGCGCCCGGCCGGGCGAACTCACGGAGCCCGGGCGCGCGGTGGGGGCGGGGTTCAGGCCCCGGGCCAGTTCCGGAGGCCGCCGGTGAGGAGGGTGATCAGGCGGTCCTGGGTGTCGGAGAGGTTCTCGGCGAGCTGGAACCCGCCGCCGATCGACAGCGAGGCGAAGCCGTGGGCGACCGAGCGGACGGTCCGGGCGGCGTGGACGGCCTCGGAGCCCTCCAGCCCGTAGCCGCGGAGCACCGCGAGGATCACCGCGACCAGCCGGCCGCCCGCCCTGGCCAGGTCGTCGTCCGGCTGCGGGGCCTGCGGCAGCGCGGCGTACCGGTGCGGGTACTCGGTGGCGTAGCCGTGGTAGGCCCGCAGGACGGCGGCGACGGCGTCGTCCCCGCCGCGGCCGACGGCGGCCTCGGCGAGCCGGTCGGCGAGTTCCTCGGTGACCCGGACGGCGATCAGCCGGCGCAGCTCGGCGAGTCCGCCGGTGACGTGCTTGTACAGCGAGGGGGTGGCCACCTGGGCCCGTCCGGCGACGGCGGCCAGGGTGAGGGCCTCGGGGCCCTGTTCGTCGATGAGGGCGAGGGCGTGGTCGACGACCTGCTCGGGGGTCAGTCCGACTCGGGGCATGGTGCGGTCTCCGTGGGCGAGGTAGCGGGCGGGCTCAGGCCGGCGCGGCGAGGTAGCGGGCGGGCTCGGGCCGGCTCGGCGAGGAAGGGGCGGGCTCAGGCCGGCGCGGCGAGGTAGCGGGCGGGCTCGGGCCGGCTCGGCGAGGAAGGGGCGGGCTCGGGCCGGCTCGGCGAGGAAGGGGCGGGCTCAGGCCAGCTCGGCGAGGAAGGGCAGCAGGGCGTCGGCGGTGGCCTGCGGCCGGTCGGCCATCGGGTAGTGCCCGGAGCCCTCGATCATCACCTTGCGGCCGTTCAGCGCGGTGGCCTGCCGGTCGGCGACCAGCTCGGGGTCGGGGAAGTCGGGGTCCTTGGTGCCCATCAGGACCAGCGCCGGGCAGCTCACGGCGGCGGTCCAGCCGTTCGGCGCGGAGTCCCCGCGCACGTAGCCCCGGGTGGCCTGCTTGCGGCCCGGCGTGCGCATCGCGGCGACCAGTCCGTCCACGTAGGCGTCGAAGTCGGCCGGCTTGGGACCGGGGTACGCCATCTTGCGGTGGTAGAGGCCCCAGAACGCGGGCGAGTGCACCAGCAGGACGCCCATCACGCCGAACATCGCGCGCTGCAGCGCGTTCGGCGGCGGGTTCTCGACGAAGGCGTCCACCAGGACGATCCCGGCCACCCGCTCCGGCGCGTCCCCGGCCACCTTGACCACCGTCGCACCGGCGTAGGAGTTGCCGACCAGCGTGGCGCGGTCGATGCCGAGGTGGTCCAGCAGGGCGAGGACGTCGGTGGCGATCGCGGCCGGCGTGTAGTCGTCCCAGGCGATCGAGGACTCGCCGAACCCGCGCAGGTCTAGGGTGATCACCCGGTGGCCCGCGGCCACCAGCAGCGGGCGCAGGTGCCGGTACGCGGCACGGCTGTCGAGCATCCCGGGGAGCAGGACGAGGGGGGCGCCGTCGCCCTGCTCGGTGTCGTCGAAGGCCAGCCGGCCGCCGGGGAGGTCGAGGTACTGGGTGCTGGGGGTGAAGGTGCCGGGCATGGGGGCCTCCTCGGTCCGCGGGGACGGGCTGTCGGCGTTGCGCCGATAGCCATAAAGCTAAGGCTAATAGCCTTAGCCGTCAAGCCCTCGACCCGGCCGGACCCCGGGGTGGCCCCGGTGCCGCGGCTCAGACCCCCTCCACCTTGAACGGGTCGTGCTCGGCGAGCAGCTTCTCCAGCCGCGCCTGGTCCACCCGGGTGACGATCTCGTTGGTCTCCTGCCGGTCCCGGATCACCTTGGCCAGGGTGAAGGCGGAGGTGACGGTGTAGAGCAGGCCGACCGCGAGGAAGGCGCGGGTCCAGCCGCCGACCGGCAGATAGGCGATGCCGACGGCGAGGGCGCTGCCGGAGAGGGCGAAGGAGAGGACGGCCTGGAGGTGGTACGCGGCCGTGGTGCGTGACTGCATCGGTGCGTTCATGGCGCCAGGATGGCCGCGCCGGGAGCGCCGCACATGAGTAGGAGTACTCAAGTGGGGGGCCGTTCGTTGACGTCCCCTCACGTTCGGTAGTGTCAGGTGCCGTCGATCCGCCCAAATCGCCCATCAGGTCACGTACCGTCCGGGTAGTATCCGGCTGTCCCGAACGGACGGCTTGGAATCAGAGGCTCCTAGGATTAACGTTTGATAACGCAGCGCGGTTCGTAACGCCGTACCCAGACGGCACCGTGCGCCGTCGCCTAATCCCGCCGGCCGGCCTCCGGGCAGGCCAGGGAGCCGGGGAACCATGTTCCTTGGGGTGAATCGGCCGGGCCCAGGCCCAGCCGTAGGAGACCTTCCTGCTCCGAACCCGTCAGCTAACCCGGTAGGCGCGAAGGAAGGAAAGGAGCGCGCCTCCGTGGCGTCGTCGCACTCTCCGGCACACCTGCCCGGCTCCCCCGCCGGCACCCAGCTGCTCGACCACCCCTGGCCGCCCGCCCACCCGGGCGAGTTCGGCGGGTCCGGCGTCGAGACCGGGCCGCAGGCCCCCGACAGCAACCGGCACCGGATGCCCCGTCAGACCCGCGGCACCGCCCCGCTGCTCGGCGTCACCGCCGTGGCCGCCACCCTCGGTGCGACCGGCTTCGCCTCCGCCACCCCGGCCGCCGCCCCCGCCGTCGAGGTCCCGGACGAGACCCCGGTCGCGCTCGCCGCGGACCCGGGCCTCGCGCTCGCCGCCCGGATCCAGCAGCAGGCGGACAGCCAGCGCACCGCCGCCGAGGAGGGCGCCCGCCTGCAGGCCGCCAAGGAGGCCGAGGTCAAGCGCGCGGCCCAGCAGCAGGAGGCCAAGCGGGCCGCGGAGGAGGCCGAGAAGGCCAAGCTCGCCGCCATCGAGCTGCCGGTGCGCGACTACCACCTCTCGGCCCACTACGGCCAGAGCGCCTCCTACTGGGCCCACCTGCACACCGGCCTGGACTTCGCCGCCGACACCGGCACCCCGGTCTACGCGGTCGGCCAGGGCACCATCACCTCGGCCGGCTGGGCCGGGTCGTACGGCTACCGGATCGTCGAGACGCTGCCCGACGGCACCGAGATCTGGTACTGCCACCTCTCCTCGATCATCAAGGGCTCCGGCAAGGTCGTCCCCGGCCAGCAGCTCGGCAAGGTGGGGGCCACCGGCAACGTCACCGGCCCGCACCTGCACCTGGAGGTCCGCCCCGGCGGCGGTGCCCCGGTCGACCCGGAGAGCTGGTTCGAGCAGCGCGGCGTGACGCCCTGACCGGCGTCGCCTTCTGACAGCCCGCCGCGGTGCCCCGGTCGTCGTCACGACGGCCGGGGCACCGTCGCGTCTCAGGCCCCGGCGGCCGCGCCGGCCCCGCCCGGCCGGTCGGCGGACCCGTGCCCGTGCCCGTCCCCGGGCGCGTAGCCGTACTCGTCCCCGGGCTCGTCGTCCCCGTACTCCCCGGCGTCCTCCGCCTCGCCGGGTGCCCCGGGCAGCTGCGCCAGGTACGCGTCGATCTCCTCCTGGCCCGGCTCCGGGGCCAGCTCCGGGAACTCCTCCACCAGCAGCCGCGGCAGCCCCGGCACCGTCCACTCGCCGAAGAGGTCCAGCGCGGCCTCGACGGCGGCCTCCTCGAACGCCCCGAAGTCCCCGGCCAGCTCGTCGGGCATCGGCCGGCCCTGCGCGGTGAGCTCCTCCAGGTTGCGGTAGCTGCGCCGCATCAGCCCCTGCTCCAGCAGCCGCCGGGCACCGTCGGTGGCCATCCCGACGCTGAGCGGCCGGGCGCCGTCCCAGCCCCCGTCGTCCACCGGGTCCAGCGCGCCCGTCGCCTCCAGCCGCTCGTAGGCGGCCGCCCGGTCCTCCGGCGCCAGCTCCCGGAACGCCTCCAGCCAGGCCCGGACCGCCGCCCCGTCGGCCGGGTCCACCCCGTCCGCCCGCAGCAGCAGCGTGTACAGCCGGGGCCAGGTCACCAGGTCGGCGCGGCGCAGCAGCCCGGCGGCCACCTCGCCCTGCCACTCGGCCTCCGCGTGCAGCCGCTCCTGCCGCTTGGCGTTCAGCCGCTTCGCCGCCCGCTGGTGGTCGATCAGCAGCCGCACCGCGGCGCCGTACGCCAGCGGGTCCTGCTCCGGCTCGGGCTGGACGTACAGGTAGAGCCGCTCGTACAGCAGTTGTTCCACGGCGTCCGAGGTCAGCTCCGGCCAGCCGTCACGCATCCTGCCCTCACCCAGCTCCAGCAGCGCCAGCACCGCCCGCACCGGCGCCTCGGCCACCGGCGGGTGGCCGTGCGCCTGCGCCCAGGCGAGCAGTTCGGCGGCTTTGGTGCGCGGGGCGAGCCGCAGGTCTTCTTCTTCCATGTCACGTAAGGTAACCGGAAAGCCCGGGTAGGGTCGGCAGGCATGGTCCCCGTCCGACTCACCGGCCCCCGCCTGGCCATCCGCGAGTTCCACCACAGCGCCGCCGACGTCGACGCCCTGTACGCGGTGTTCGGCGACCGGGAGGCCACCCGCTACCTCCCGTTCGAGCCGCGTGACCGCGAGGACTGCGCCGACCAGATCGAGCAGTACCTGGAGGAGGCGCAGCAGGACGAGCGGACGGTCTACCGGCTGGCCGTCATCCGCCGCGCCGACGCGGACGCCCCGTCCCGCGCCGTCCCGATCGGGAACGCCGCCCTCACGCTCGGCGGCCACCGCAGCGCCGACCTCGGCTACGCGCTGCGCCCGGACACCTGGGGCAACGGCTACGCGGGCGAGATCACCGGGCTGCTCTGCGACTTCGCCTTCGGCCCGCTCGGGCTGCACCGGCTGGTCGCCCGGGTGGACGTGGAGAACACGGCCTCGGTCCGGGTGCTCATCCGGGCCGGCTTCCGCCTGGAGGGCCGGATCCGGCACGACGTGCACCTGCGCGGCGGCTGGCGCGACTCCTTCCAGTACTCGCTGCTCGCCCACGAGTGGCCCCGGGTGGGGGGTTAACCCCCGGCCCGCTTCGCGGGGGAGCCGGATGTCCGCCCGGCCCGGCCTTTGACAGGGTTGTGACGTCAGCCCGGCACGCCACCGAGAAGGACCCGACGGCCATGAGCAGCAGCCTCAGCACGCAGCGCAGCGAGTACGACCGCGACGACGCGGTACGGCGCACCGAGGAGCCGCCGTACGCCTGGCGGGCGCCGTTCTCGTCCTACTACTACCGGGAGCTCGGCTTCACCCTCACCGCGGTGCCGGTGGCCCTCGCCGGGTTCGCCTTCGCCGTCACGCTGTTCACCTTCGGTGTCGGCACTCTCGTCACCGTGCTCGGCATGCCGGTGCTGGCCGCTCTGACCGCCGGGGCCCGGGGTTTCGGCCGGCTGGAGCGGGCCCGGGTCCGCGGCATGCTGGCGCTGGACGTGCCCGGCCCGAAGCCGGTCCGGGCGCGCCGGCCGGGCAGCTGGGGCGCGATCACCGCGCGGCTGGTGGACGCGGCGGGCTGGAAGGCCGTGCTCTACCAGGTGGTGATGCTCCCGTGGGCGCTCTTCAGCTTCGTGATGTCGCTGACGTTCCTGCTGGTCGGCTGGACGCTGGCGCTCTACCCGCTCTACCACTGGGTCTACCCGAAGTACGTCGGCTGGCGGGGCTTCCGGGTGTTCGACTACTACGACGGCAACGGCGTCGAGCACGTCTACTACGTCGAGGGGCCGCTGCAGATCGCCGGGCTCTCGCTGCTGGGCTTCGTGTTCGTCTTCCTGACCCCGCAGCTGGTGCGCGGCCTGACCAACGTCAACCGGCTCGCCGCGCGGGCTCTGCTCGGCCGCTGACCGGTCCACCCGCCGCCCCACCGCCCGGCCCCACCAGCCCCACCGGCCCCGCCCCGCCCCGGACGCTCCGGGGTGCGGGCGGGGCCGGCCCGTGGTCCGATGACCGCATGGCCGCCCCGACCGACCTCGCCGCCGACGTCCCGGTCACCTCCCGCCCGCTGGACGAGTACTGCGCGCTGTTCGACCTGACCCGGGCCGGGCTCGCGGCCCTCCCAGGGCCGGTCCTCGACTGCCCGGGCGGCGCCGCCGGGCTCGCCGCCGAGGCACGCGAGCTGGGCTGCCGGGTGATCGCCACCGATCCCGCGTACGCCTGGCCGGCCCCCGAGCTCGCGGCCCGCGCGCTGGCCGCCCGCGCCGCCATGGCGGCCGCTATGGCCGCCCGCCCCGAGCTGTACCCGGCGTCCCACCACCACCCGGCCGACCGCTACCTGCGCAGCTGGGACCGGGCCCGCCGGCTGTTCGCCGCGGACGCCGCCGCCCACCCGCAGCGGTACGTGGCCGCCGCGCTGCCCCGGCTGCCGTTCGCGGACGACACCTTCGCGCTCACCCTCAGCGGGTTCCTGCTGTTCGTCTACCCCGAACTCTTCGGCCCCGAGCAGCAGTTGGCCGCGCTGACCGAGCTGGTCCGGGTGACCGCCCCCGGCGGCGAGGTCCGGGTCCACCCGCTGAACGACGCCGCGGGCCGGCGCTGCCGGCACCTCGACGGGCTGCGCCGCGCGCTGGGCGAGCGCCGGATCGCCAGCGAGGTCCGCCCGCTCCCGGCCGGTGCGGGGCGCCTCGGCCGGGTCCTCGTCCTGCGGGCCGCCGACCGCCGGCGCCGGGGCGGCTAGCCCGGCTGCCGCTCCGGCCGGTCGGTCTCGGGCGGGCGGGCCGGCTGCCCGGCCGGCTGCCCGGCCGGACCGGTCTGCTGCGGGAGGGTGACCTGCGGGGGGAGCGGAGCCGGTGACTCCAGCCGGGAGAGGATCTTCTCCGCCAGCCAGCTCCGGTCGGAGCCGTACGGGATGCCGTCCGGCGCCACCAGCCGGCCGGCCACCGCGTCCCGCAGCCGCTGCGCCTGTGCGGCCGGCAGCCAGGAGAGCAGGCCCCGGGCGGCCAGCAGCGCGTGGTACTGCTCGAAGCCGGAGCGCGGGTGCTCGATCGCCTCCAGCACGCTGGTCAGGTCGGCCAGCGCGGGATCGCCCTGCATCAGGGCGAGCGCCTGGATCCGCCGGTCGTCGGCGCCGTCCGCGAACAGCTCCCGGACCCGGTCCGCGGTGAGCGCCGAGCGCCGGGCCGTCGACCGGACCTCGGCCATCACGCTCTCCGGCCCGGTCGTCGCGTTCGACGGCAGCAGGCGGGCCGGGTCGTCCGCCCGGCCGGTGCTGCCGCCCAGCAGGCCCAGGTGCTGCATCGCGCGGACCCGCAGGTCGTCCGCGCCCACCTTGTCGCCCCGGAGGTCGCGGTCCTGGCCGGCCAGGAAGAGGTCGAGCGCCTGGTCGGCGCCGGAGAGCACCCGGGGCAGGGCGAGCCGCGTCACCAGCCAGCCGGTCAGGAAGCCGAGAACGAGGAAGTAGAGGACCAGCGCGGCCGCGAAGGGGGCCGCGCCCTCGCCGCCGCCCAGGGCGGGGGCCAGCGCCGCGCCGAGCTGGTGCAGCCGCTCGCCGAGCGAGCCGAGCTGGGTCAGGCCGACGCCGAGCAGCACCTTGGTCAGCCAGTCGGAGACCTGCTCCAGATTGGTGTTCGGGGCGTAGGAGCCGTGCGGCTCACCGGCCGGGCCGCCGCGCGCCCGGGGCACGCCGAACAGGAAGCCGAGCGCGCCGCCGAGCACCGCCGAGGCCCCGGTCACCACCAGCCCGCCGCCCAGCGCCTGCCAGCTGTGCGCCCGGTCGAGGGAGAACAGCACCAGGCCGAGCGCCCCCACCCCCACCAGCGCTCCGGCCGCTCCCCGTTGTGCCGTTCGCAGGGCCGTCGTGCCCCCGGTCCGCCGCGTCCTCGCCATCGCCTACCCCCTGTGGCCGCCCCGCTCCGCTCCGGAACCCGCGCCGACTCTAGCGTCGGAGCGGTGGGAGGCAAACGCCCCGGGCCGCCGTCCGGGCCGATCGGTGCCGGAACAGCAGACAGCCCGTGGGCTGCTCCTCGCTGCAGCGAGGCACCGGGGATGTTCCGGTGAGCCCACGGGCCGGGTGACTGCTTGGAATTCGCCTGCCGGAGGCACGGGGCCTCGTCCTGCGCAGGCAGGGGCGGCTCTAGCGAGCAGCCACCTCACGCATCCTGATGGAACTCAATTCAGGATCACCTCCCTTCAGTGTGCAGCCAGCTTAGGCAGCTCCTCGGAATGGGGGCAACGGATTTATTCGCGGCCGCCGCACCGGTTCCCGGGCGGCTCCGGGACGGCTTCCGAACCGGGCCGGGAGTGGCGGGGAGCCGGGGTGACGGGGCCCCGGGAGCGGGTCCGGGCCCCGGACGTGCGAGAGGCCCGGAGGAAGAATCCTCCGGGCCTCTGTGCTACTGAGTAGCGGGGACAGGATTTGAACCTGCGACCTCTGGGTTATGAGCCCAGCGAGCTACCGAGCTGCTCCACCCCGCGTCGGTGAACGCAACCCTACGGGGAAGTCGCCCGGATGGGAAATCAGTTCGTCGCCGGACCGCGGCGGGCGCCCGGGTCCGGGTCCCGGGCGTGCGAGAGGCCCGGAGGACGAATCCTCCGGGCCTCTGTGCTACTGAGTAGCGGGGACAGGATTTGAACCTGCGACCTCTGGGTTATGAGCCCAGCGAGCTACCGAGCTGCTCCACCCCGCGTCGGTGAACGCAACCCTACGGGGAAGTCGCCCGGATGGGAAATCAGTTCGTCACCGGACCGCGGCGGGCGCCCGGGCACGGCGGGCGGCGTGCCGCGCCGTCCTGCTCCTGGCCCAGGCGGCGAAGCAGACCAGGGCGGCGAAGCACGGCACCATCAGCACCGCGTACACCAGCAGGAAGCCGTGCGTGCCGAGGTCGGCGGCGGCGTTCCAGGTGCCGTGCAGGACCATCGACAGCAGCAGTCCGGCCGGGGCGGCGATCCTGGCCAGCCGGCGCCGGCCGGTGGTGAGGGTGATGGCCAGGCCGAGCCCGGTCAGCGCGGTGAACAGCGGATGGGCGAAGGGCGAGAGCAGCCCGCGCAGGACGAAGGTCTGCACCGTGCTGTCGAAGTCCCGCAGGCTGGGCGACTCCCCGAGGCCGATGCTGTCCAGCCGCTGCTGCTGGTCGTCGGTGAAGGCCCGCCCCAGGTAGAGCGCGTTCTCGGTGAAGGCGAAGCCGCAGGCGGTGATCCCGCCGAGGACGACCCCGGCCGCCAGGGTGCGCGGGCGGGCCCGGGCGCGCGGGCGGTCGGGCGTCGGCGGGTAGGGCCGCAGGTAGGGCAGCGGGCGCAGGTAGGGGCGCGGCCGCGGCCGGCCCCGGGCGTGCGGCAGGGCGGGTCCGCGGCCGTGGCCGAGGGGCAGGCCGGGGCCGGGCGGCCGGCGCAGCACGCTCGCGCAGGGGCGGTCGGTGCGGTGGCCGTGGCACCGGATCCGGGTGCCCAGCGGCAGCAGCAGGAGGAGCAGGGCGGCGCCCTTGGCGCTCTCCTCGATCACCGGGGTGACCAGGTCGGCGCCCAGCACCTCGCCCAGACTGCCCTGGTGGGCCGTGAGGTAGGTGCTGGTCCAGCCGTTGGCGAGGATCGCGACGGTGGTCGCCGCGAAGGCGCCCCAGCCCAGGCAGAACACGATGTGGCGCAGCGGCACCCGGGCGGTCTGGTTGAGCCAGGCGAGGCCGCCGAGCACGAAGGGCAGCGGGACGAGCGCCAGGCCGAGCCCGACCAGCAGCCCGGTGGTCCCGGTCTGGCGGCGGACCAGCTGGAGGATCAGCACGCCGCAGCCGGCCAGCGCCAGGACGGCGGTGGCGGTGACCGAGGAGAGCACGACCGAGCGGGCGGGGCGCGGCCCCGGTCCGGCGGCGGCCGGCGGGGCGGCGGTGGGCCAGGGCGTGAGCCGGTGGCCCCGGCGCGTCCTGGGCCCCGGGATGGCGCGGGTGCCGGCGGTGCGCGTGGGCATCTCTCGGTCGCCGACGGCCCGGGCGGTGGCCCGGTAGCCGCCGGACGGGCTGCTCACCCGGCACAGGGTAGGCCACGGCACCGGCCCGCCGGGAGGACTCGGGACGAATCCACCCCTGCGGGCCGGGCGGTCGGGGCCGGGCGGCCGGGGCCGGCGATGAGGCCGGGCAGCCGGGCCGAGTGGTCAGCCCGGCGGCGGTTCAGCGGCGGCGGAAGAGCAGGTCGTGCACCACGTGGCCCTTGGCGATGCCGGCCCGTTCGAACTTGGTGACCGGCCGCCAGTCGGGCCGGGGAGCGTAGCCGGGCACGCTGCCGGCCGGGTGGTCGGCGGGCTCCAGCCAGCCGGTGCCGTCACCCTCGGGGTGCAGGTTCTCCAGCTCGGGCGAGGCGGAGAGCACCTCCAGCATCTGCTCGGCGTACGGCTCCCAGTCGGTGGCGCAGTGCACCAGCGCGCCGGGGGCCAGCCGGGGCAGCACCAGCTCCAGGAAGGAGGCCTGGACCAGCCGGCGCTTGTGGTGCTTCGGCTTCGGCCACGGGTCGGCGAAGTAGACCCGCAGGCCGGCCAGCGAGGCGTCGGGCAGCATGTCGCGCAACAGGATGACGGCGTCGCCGGCGGCCGGGCGGACGTTGCGCGAGCCGTCCCGCTCCAGCAGGCCGAGCAGGTTGCCGTGGCCGGGGGTGTGGACGTCGGCGGCGAGGATGCCCGTCGCCGGGTCGGCGGCGGCCATCGCGGCGGTCGTCTCGCCCATCCCGAAGCCGATCTCCAGGGTGACCGGCAGACCGCCGAAGAGCTCCGCCAGGTCCAGCGGGCTGCCGTCGATCGCGATGCCGTACGTCTCCCAGCCCCGGTCCAGCGCGCCCGCCTGGGCGTTGGTCATCCGGCCCCGGCGCGGCTGGAAGCTGCGGATGCGTCGCTCGCTGTGCTGGGCCTCGGTGGCCCGGTGCGGGTACATCGGCGCGGGGTAGCCGGCCGGCGCGGCGGAGAGCCGGGCGGACGGCGATTGCTGGGGGATCGGGGCGGTGGCAGTCACAATCACCCGATTCTACGGGGCCGCCGGGTGCGGCCCCAGGGGCTGTGACGCACCTGACGCGGGGCCCGGGCCGCGTCCGCCCCGCTCCGTTCCGGCCAGGGCGCGCCGGTCGGGACGGGCCGGTCGGGACGGGCCGGCTCAGCCGCCCGCTGCGAGGGCGGCCAGCGCCCGCCGGGCCACCTCGCGGCCGATCGGCAGCGAGGCGGTGGCGGCCGGTGAGGGGGCGTTCAGGACGTGCACCAGACGGCGGGTGGAGCGCGGGTCGTCCGGGTCGAAGCCGGCGAAGGCGAAGTCGTCCAGCAGCGCGCCGTCCCGGGCCACCGCCTGGGCCCGGACCCCGGCGACGGCCGGTACCAGGTCCTCGGCGGTGACGGCGGGCAGCAGCCGCCGGACGGCCGCGGTGAAGGCCCGCTTGGAGAGCGAGCGGTGCAGCTCGCCGAGCTCGTACCGCCAGTGCCGGCGGGCGATCTGCCAGGTGCCGGGGAAGGCGAGCGTCCCGGCGAGGTCGCGCGGGCGGACGGTGCGCCAGTCGTACCCTTCGCGGGCCAGCGCGGGCACCGCGTTCGGGCCGACGTGCACGTCGCCGTGGATGCCCCGGGTCAGGTGCACGCCGAGGAAGGGGAAGGCCGGGTCGGGGACGGGGTAGACCAGGCCGCGTACCAGTTCCCTTCGCTCGTGGGCGAGTTCGTAGTACTCGCCGCGGAACGGCACGATCCGCACGCCGGGGTCGTCGCCGGCCAGCCGGGCGATCCGGTCGCTGTGCAGTCCCGCGCAGTTCACCAGTACCTGGCCGCGCAGCTCGCCGGTGGAGGTCTGCACGGTCACGCCGTCGGCCCGGCGGGCGACCGCCCGCAGTTCGGTGCCGGTGCGCAGCTCCGCGCCCGCCTCGCGGGCCAGCCGGGCGTAGGCGGCGGCCACGGCGGGGAAGTCGCAGATGCCGGTGGTGCCGATGTGCAGCCCGGCGATACCCGTCACCTGCGGCTCGTACGCGGTGATGCCGGCCCGGTCCAGCTCGGCGACCGGGATGCCGTTCTCCCGGCCGCGCTCGGCGAGGGCCCGCAGCCGGGGCAGCTCGGCCGGGTCGGTGGCGACGATCAGCTTGCCCGTCACCTCGTACGGGACGCCGTGGGCGCGGCAGAACTCCACCATCTCGGTGGCCCCGGCGACGGCGTACCGGGCCTTGAGCGAGCCGGGGCGGTAGTAGACGCCGCTGTGGATCACCCCGCTGTTGCGGCCGGTCTGGTGGGCGGCGAAGCCGGGCTCCTTCTCCAGCAGCGCCAGCCGCAGCCCGGGCCGGGCCCGGGTCAGCGCGTACGCCGTGGAGAGCCCGACGATCCCGCCGCCCACCACCAGCACGTCGAAGTCGTACGCCACCGCTCGCTCCTCGTTCGGCCCGGCCCCGCCCGCCGATGCTGTCACGGTGGGCGGGGCCGGTCGAGGGCGCCTCAGCGGGCGTCCGGCTCCAGCCACGGCCAGGTCGCGTGCCGGCCCGCTTCGAGCAGCGGGATCAGCCGGAACGCGGCGTCGCCCAGCCCGCCGAAGGTGTGCCGGTTCGCCGCGCCGCTCGGGCCGTGGCCGGGCGCGTAGCCCGCCAGGTTCCAGGTGTAGACGGGGACGTGGGCCGGCACGGCGGCCAGGGCGTCGCCGCCCCAGTGGTCGCGGCCGGTCTGCTCGTCGGTGACGACGACCACCCGGTCGTGGCCCCGGTAGTGGGTGCGGACGGCCTGGGCGGTGTCGGTGCCGCCGAGGTCGGTGAAGCGGTCCAGGACCCGCAGCACGGCCTCGCCCGGGGCGACCCGGACGACCCGGCTGGTGGTGCCGAACTCGACCAGGTCGGCGTCGGCGGCCCGGACCTTGAGGGCCGTGCCGAAGATCGCCGCCGAGTCGGCCCGGTTGAGCTGGGTCTGCGCGCTCGGCCGGTCGAACATCGAGCCCGAGCGGTCGACCAGGATCAGCGTCCGGCCGGGCAGCGCGGGCACGTTGCCGAGCGAGTGGGAGAGCGCCGTCTCCAGTGCGTGCCCCCAGCGCAGCGACGGCGCGTGCCGGTGCGCGGCGAGGTAGCGGAACGGGAACTGGCGGGAGCGGCGCACCTCGTCCGGGTCGGCGATCCGCCGCGCGACCTCGGCCGCGACCTCGTCCGGGACGCCGGCCTGGTCGAAGTTGCGCAGGTTGCGCACCAGCGCCATCGGGCCCATGGACGGGATGACCGCCGACCAGACGGCCGCGTCCAGCGGGCCCCGCAGCCAGCCGGCCAGTGCCTCCCAGGTCAGCCCGGCCGCGGCGAGCCGCTCGGCACCGCCCTCGGCCGTCACCGCCGCCCGCCGCTGCTCGACGGGCAGGGCGAGCAGTTCGCGGTTGGCCGCGAGCAGCCGGTCGGAGGCGGGCGGGACGGCCTCGTCCGGCCGGTGCCGGCGGTCCAGCGCGTAGCGGAACAGCTCGCCCTGCCACGGCTTGGCCGGGTCGGGCGAGGGGTGGGTCAGCTCCAGCACGTCACCGAAGCGGTAGCCCTTGGACGCGGTGTCGTACTTGAGCAGCGAGCGGGCGTGGTAGAGCCGGCGGACGGCGTCCGCGACCCCGCGCTTGAGCGGCTTCGGCAGCGCCCGGCCGTAGCGGGACGTCCAGTAGGCGAGCAGTTCGCCGGGCTCGTCCGCGCGCTGCAGGACGGCGTCGACGGCCTGCCGCGAGTGGCCGGGCGCCCCGGCGTCCAGCCGGGCCCGGGTGAACTCGGCGGCGCCGACCAGCGCGGCCGTGCGCAGGTGCGCGTCGGACCGCAGCCAGCGCAGCAGGCCCGTGGTCCACTCCGGGTCGGTGACGGCGAGTCCGCGCACCAGCGCGGTGTAGCGGTCGTCCCGCGCGCCGCCCTTCTCGTAGAAGGTGTCCTGACCGACCAGGTTCGCCACCGCCAGCAGGAAGAGTTCGGACCTGGCGTCGCGCTGGAACCCGGTGCCGCCGTTGTGGTTCACGGTGCGCTTCCCGGTGCTGCGTACCGGCGAGGCCGGACTCGGCCGGGCCGTACGGGTGTTGAAACGCGACATGGTGGATGCTGCCCCCTGCTGGCTGGTGGAACGCGAAGGAGGCACGGCGGAGGAAGGGGTGCCCGAGATCGTGCCGGCCCGGCGGCCGGCGTCGGCGGAGGTGTATGCCTTGTGCTCTACCGGATTGAGCTAACGGCCGCGCTCGCGCGCGGCACGCCCGGGACTCGAACCCGGAACCGCAAGATCCGAAGTAACCCCCGCCTGCGCACCGGGCACCCCCCGGCGCTGTGCCTCCCGAGATCGAGGTGGCGGCGGTGTTGTTGTCCGGTTCACCGCGCCCCGCTGGGGGCGCTCCACGAAGTAACCGCTGCCGTCGCACCGGGAGGTGCGGAAAACCTATTGAGGTATGGGTGTCCAGAGATCGATGGCGGCTGAGGTGACGAAGCTGCTCTGCCGACTGAGCTACACCGGCACGAGTGCCGGCGGCGGGACTCGAACCCGCGACCTGCCCATTAGGAGTGGAAGTAACCCCTGCCTGCGCACCTGGACGAGAGAGACGATAGCCAGGCCTCTCCCGCCGGTGCATCCGAATTACCGCCGGGCCCGCTACGCCGGGGCGACGATCACCGCGCGCGCCCGTTCCGTCAGTTCCCGTACCCGGCGCTCCCCCTGGAAGGGTTCGAGGCGGCGCAGCATATCGACCACGTACTCGCGGCTGCGCTGCGAGGAGATCCGGCCGGCGACCTCGACGGCCCGCTCCCCGGCCGCGACCGCCGCGTCCAGGTCGCCCGCCTCGGCCTCGGCCATCGCCGAGACGACCAGCCGCAGCCCGTGCGAGCGGACGAACCCCTCGGTGGGCCGGGCCAGCGCCTCCCGGGTGAACTGGCGGACCTTGGAGGGCACTCCGAGGTCGCGGAAGCACTCGGCGGCGTCGGCGGCGAGGCGGTCGTAGGCGTAGAAGTCGATCCAGGCCGGATCGGGATCCCCGGCGCGCGCCCGTTCCAGCGCGTTCTCCGCGGCGCCGAGCGCCGTCGCGCACGCGGCGGCGTTGCGGGCCTTGGCCTGAGCCCGGGCCTCGACCAGGTGGAAGAAGCTCATGGTGCGGGCGGTGGCCAGCCCGCGGTTGCGCTCCAGCGCGGCCTGCGCGAGGTCGACCGCCTCCTCGGCGAAGCCCCGGTAGCCGGCCTGCAGGCTCATCGAGGCCAGCACGTAGCCGCCGAGCGGAACGTCGGCGGCGGCGCGGGCGAGCCGCAGCGCCTGGATGTAGTACCGCTGGGCGGCCTCGTGCTGGCCGGTGTCGAAGGCCATCCACCCGGCCAGCCGGGTGAGTTCGGCCGTGGCACCGAACAGTGCCCGGCCCACCGCGTCGCTGTAGGAGGCCAGCAGCAGCGGCGCCGCCTCCACCCGCAGGCACTCCGGCACCATCGACGAACGCCAGTCCCCGCCGCCGTACTTGGAGTCCCAGCGGCGGGCCTCCTGGGCGGCCTCGCGGAGCTTGGCGGCGTCCGAGTGGCCGACCCGGTACGAGCCCGCCTCGGCGGGCGTGCGCGGCGCCTCGCGGGCCACCGAGCCGTCCGCCGGGTTGATCAGCCAGCGGGAGACGGGCGTCGCGTACGCGGCGACCGAGAAGGTGCCGGCCAGGCTGTCGCTCCAGCGGCCGCCGCCGGGGCCGCGCCGCAGGTCGAGGTCGACCCGCCAGAGGTCGGTGGCCGAGCGGACCGCCTCGGACACCTCGCGCGGGAAGGCCAGGCCGAGTTCGGGCGCCGGGTCGGTGTCGCCGAGGCCGATCTCCTCCAGCGGCACCGGCCGGCCGAGCTTGCCGCCGATCGCGGTGGCGATCAGGTGCGGGACCGGACCCTGCGGGACCATGCCCTTGCTGACCCACCGGGCCACCGAGGTCTTGTCGTAGCGCAGCGTCAAACCCCTCTGCGCACCCAGGTCGTTGACCCTCCGGGCCAGGCCGGCGTTGCTGATCTGGGCGAGGGTCAGGAGCGTGCCGAGCCGTTCGTTCGGTCCTCGTGGGCTGATGGTCATGGTGGCGGCGGCACCTCCTGCGGCCTTGTGCGCGGGGCCCGGGCGGCACCGGGCCGTAGCTGCTGTACCTAGAGTAGTCGGACGCGTTCCGAGGGTTAAGAGGCCGCATTCCGGATGGCGGGATCGCGCACCCGCCGATCGGCGGCGGGCGCTCCGGCGGGCCCGGGCGGACCGCGCGGACATGGCCGGGGGCGATCGGGCCGGCCGCGCGCCGGAGCGTCGTGCTCCGGTCCCGTGTCGATGTGCGCCCGGCCGTGCCCCCTGGCCCGACCGGCTGGTCGGCGATTCGCTGGTGGTCGTGGGTCGGCCCGCTGTCGAGGACCCGGCGGGCCGGGGGATGCCGCCGTCTCAATCCCCGCGGACGGCGGCGAAGTCCGGGAGGGCATGCGGATGCCCTCCCGGGCCGGACGACGCCTTTCGGCCATCTCGCGATGGCCATGACAAAGGCGGCGAAAGGGCGGTCCGGGCCGGGGAGGGGAAGGCCCGGCCCGCCCGGCCGAGACGCGGCCCGCACGGCTGCTCCGGCCGGACCGTCCGGTGTGCCCGCCGGTGTGCCGGCCGGTGTGCCCGCCGCACCCTCGGGGGCCCCGCCCGGCGAATCGGAAACGACAACTCCGGTCACGGGACGGGCGAGCGGTGGCACGATGTCTCCTGACGGCGCGCCCGATCGCGGCGGCCGGTCGCCGCGGCGCGCCCCGGCCGGGCCGGGCCGCCCGCCGGCGGACGCGCCGCACGGTGCTGGTCCTCGTCCGGTGGAGGCGCGATGCGGTGGCTGACGGGCTGGAGCACGGGTGCGCCCCGAGCGGGCGCCCCGGCGCACGAGCCGCCCGGAGCGGTGGCACCGATCGCCGCGCGCCCCCTGTGGACCGGCCCCAACCCCCTCTGGGCGGTCGGCGACTGGCGCCCCGAGGAGATCCGGCTGGTCACCCTGCGCCCCGGCGCCCCCGCCGTCGTCACCACCGGCGCCGGCGCGCCCGACCCGGTCGAGGACGCCCCCGCGACCACCCGGCTCGCCGTCATCGGCCACTGCGGCGCCACCGACGCCGAACTCGCCGCCGGCCTCGCCGCCGCCCGCGGCGGCGCCGTCCGCCACCTCACCACCTGGCCCGGCAGCTACACCGTCGTCCTGCGCACCGGCACCCGGTCCACCGCGCTGCTCACCGACCTGGCCGGCGCCCGGCCCGTCTTCCACACCCCGTGGGCCGACGGCACCGCGTACGCCACCGCCGCCCTCCCGCTCGCCGATCTGATCGGCGCCCCGCTGGACACCGGCCACCTCGCCGCCCGGCTCGCCTGCCCGGAGTCCCCGGAGGCGCTCGGCACCGGCACCCCGTACCTCGGCGTGCAGCGGGTACCGCCCGGACACACCCTGGCCATCCGCGGCGGCCGCCCCTACCTCGCGGCGTACGACGAGCCCGGCGGCGGGCCGCGGCCGCGCGGCGAGGCACCGGCCGTCCGCGAACTCACCCGCGCCCTGCTGGAGTCCGTCCGGTCCCGGGTCCGCACCCCCGCCGCCGGCGCCGCCGACCCCGGCCGGGCCCGGCTGGGGGTCGACCTCTCGTACGGGACGGCCTCGGCCACCGTCGCCCTGCTCGCCGCCGCCGTCCCGCCCGCGCCCGTCGCCGGACCGGCACCCGCACCCGTGCCCGCCGTCGCCGGACCGGCCGCGCTACCCGGAGGGCGGGCCAGGAACGGCGCGGTCAAGGGCTCCTGGGCCCGGGCGTCCGCTCCGGGCCGGTCCGCTCCCGAGCAGCTGGCGGCCGTCACCCTGGGCGAGAGCGAGGGCCCGGCCACCCTGGCGATCGCCCCCCACACGCCCCGGCTGCGGCACACGGTGCTCGCCCCCGGGCCGGACACCCTCCCGTACGCCGACCTGGTGGCCGACCCGCGGGCCGGACGCCTCACCGACGAGCCCGGTCCGGAGCTGATCGCCGCCGCCCGCGCCGCGGCCCGCTTCGACGCCGGCGGCACCGACCACCTCACCGGGTACGGGGCCCGCCAGGTCCTGGACGGCCACCCGGCCCGGCTGGCCGACCTCGTCCGGGCCGGCCGGCCGCGCGAGCTGCTGCCCCCGGTCGCCGCCCTGGCCGGCGCCGACCGGGTGACGGCGGGCGTCCTGGCGGGTGCGCTGCGCACCCCGCTCACCGTGGTGCGCGCGGCCCACCGGCTCTCCCGGATCCGCTACGCCGACGCGCTCGACGACGCCGCCGTGCGGCTGACGCTGCGGCACGTCCCGGACGGCGGCGGTACGGCGGGCGCCCGCTCGGCCGACGACCTGCTCTGGTGCGTGCCCGGACCGGCGGCCCGCTGGCTCTCCGACGAGGCGCTCTCCGCGGTCGCGCTGCGGCTGCGGCTGGCAGCGCGCGAACCGGCGCCCGCCGAGCCACCGGGCGTGCGCCGGGCCCGGTACGCCCTGCACCGGCACGCGCGCGGGTTCCGCACTCTGGTGCACGCCGCCGAGCAGCCCGGCCAGCGGCTGCACGCGCCGTTCCTGGACAACCAGGTGGTCCGGGCGAGCCGGCTGCTGCCCGACGACGTCCGGCTCCAGCCCGGCGCCCGGCACGCCCTGCTGCACGCCGTCCTCACCGGGGCCGGCCGGACGGACCTGCCGCCCGACTGGGGCCGCGGCCCCCGCCCCGACCGCACCGCCCCCGCCCGGGCGGGCCTGCGGCTCGCCGCCGACGGCATCGCCGAGCTCTTCGACGCCCCGCTGCTCGCCGAGGCCGGGCTGATCGACCTCCCCGCCGTCCGGGCCGGGCTGGCCCGCTGCGCCGACCCCGACGCGCCGCTCGCACCCGGCACCCTGGCCGGGCTCGCCGAGCTGGTCTCCACCGAACTCTGGCTCCGCCGGGTCCGCGCCCGGCGGCACGGCGCCTGCTGGACCGGCCTGCCCCTCGCCCGGCGCACCGCCCTCCCCGCCGCCCGCTTCGCCTGACCCCGACGCGTGCGACCGCGGTGGCCCGACCGCGGTGGCCGGGCCGGGGCGGCCGGGCGGCGGCGCCCGGTTCGGCGCGGCTCGCGGGCGCCGTCCCCCGGGCGGGCGATCATGACGCCATCCCGTCCCGTCCCCGTGGAGGCCGTGGTGACCAGCGCCAGCCCGGATCCGTCCGTCCCCGTCCTGCTCTCGGTGCTCGGCCGTCCGCCGACGGGCCGTCCGCCGGGGGTGCTGGCCGCGTGCGACGGCTCGGACGGTTCGCTCTGGGCGCTGGACCGGGCGATGACCGAGGCCGAGCGGTTCGAACTGCCGCTGTACGTGCTCGCGGTGGTCAACCCGGCCCCGACCGGGTACCCGCCGGGGATGGCCGAACTGGTCCAGGAGAGCGTCGAGACGCTGGTCGAGAGCATGGCGGACGGCCTGCGCCGTGCGGTGGCGGCGGTGCAGCGGGCCCGGCTCCGCCCGTACGCGGGGGAGCTGTCGCTGCACGTGGTGCTCGGCAACGTGATCGAGGTGCTGCTGGCGGCCTCGGCCCGGCAGCACACGCTGGTGCTCGGCACCCGGGGCAACGGCGGCTTCGGCCGGCTGCTGCTGGGCTCGGTCGGCTCGGCCGCCGTCCACCACGCGGCCTGTCCGGTCCTGATCGTCCCCGCGCCTCCGGACCGCTGAGCCGACCGCCGGGCCGACCGCTGAGCCGACCCCCGGCCGGCCGCCGGGCCACGGAGGCCGGCCGAGGGCGCCCGGGCGCGGTCCCGCGCCGGTCGGGCACGCTCCGCGCCGGAGCGCACGGCCTGCCGGGAGGTGGGAGGGGAGCGCTCGCGCGCCGGGAATGTCCCGAGATGGTTCATCGTTCACCTATCCCGGAACCCCGCCCTCCCCACCCCTGGAGAACCGCCGCCATGAAGGTCGAGATCTACTCCGACATCGCCTGCCCCTGGTGCTACATCGGCAAGCGCCGCTTCGAGCAGGCGCTGGACGGCTTCGCGGGCAAGGAGGACGTCGAGGTGGTCTACCGGCCGTACCAGCTGGTGCCGGACGCCCCGGCCACCGCGAGCCCGCACCGCGCGTGGCTGGCCGAGCGCTACGGCCCGCAGTCCGTCGCGATGGACGCCCGGGTGGCCGAGCTGGGCCGTGCCGAGGGCATCAGCTACGACTTCGACGCCGCGCTGCACGCCAACACCTTCCTCGGCCACCGGCTGCTCCACCTCGCCGGGACCGAGTACGGCGCGGCGGCGCAGGGCCGGCTGAAGGAGGCGCTGCTCAAGGCCCACTTCAGCGACGGGGTGGACGTCGGCGACCGCGCCGCGCTGACCCGGCTGGCGGTGTCCGCGGGCCTGGACGGCGACCGGGTGGCGGCCTACCTCGCGGGCGACGAGGGCGCCGCCGAGGTGAGCGCCCAGCTCGCCGAGGCCCGCGAGCTGGGCATCACCGCCGTGCCGACCTTCGTCTTCGAGGGAAAGTGGGCCGTCCAGGGCGGCCAGGACGCCGAGACCTTCCGCAAGGTGCTGGAGCAGGTCGCCGAGGAGATCGGCGAGCGCCGGCCCGAGCCGGTGCCGGTCGTCGCGGCCGGCGAGGCCTGCGCGGACGGCTCCTGCGCCGTCTGACCGGCCCCTACCGGGACCGCCGGCACCCTCCCGGGGCCCGCTTCTGGCACACCTGAAGCGGGCCTCGGCCCAGTCGGACACGTTCAGCGCCGACCGGACGCCGTGCGCCGGGGTGACCACCAGCCGGATCGACCTCTGCCCGGCCAGCGGCACGTGCACCGGCACCGCGTCGTCCCCGGTGGCCAGCGGCGGCGAGCGCCACAGGGTCCGGCCGTCGCCGCCCTGCACCGAGAAGACCACGCCGCCGGTCGAGGCGGCGATGTCGTCCACCCCGGCCACCGCGTCGAAGGCCGTGCAGCCGCGGTTGAGGTCGACCACCGTGGTCGCGGGCGCGTGCACGGTGATGCCGTGGGCCCGGGGGGTGCCGCCGATCGAGACGCTGTCGCGCTGCCAGAACCAGTCGCTGCCCCGCTGCCGGATGCTCGGGGTCGACGCCGGCACCCGGTTGTTGCCGGGCTTCAGTACGGGCAGGTCGTCGGCCCAGAAGTCGGTCGGAGCCGGCGGTGTGACGGTCGGGGTCGGCAGCGGCGGGGGAGTCGGGGTGGGCAGGACCGGCACCTCGGGGGTGGGTACCGGGGGCGGCGTCGGGGTCGGCACCACGGGTACCGGCGGCAGCGGCGGAGGGGTCGGCCGGGTCGGCCGCGGCGAGGGCGGGGCCGGTGCGGGGGAGGAGGCGGCCGGACTGCTCGGCGCGGGCGGCGGCACGGCCTTCGGCGCCGGGCGGGGTGCGACGGAGGGCGTCGGCGTCGGTGACGGGGTGGCGGAGGGGCTCGGCGCGGGTTCCACCACCGGGACCGGATCGGGGGTGCGCGGCGCCGCGCTCGGTACCGGTGCCACCGGCGGCGGCGCCGGTAGGGCCGGGGAGGAGGCCGGCGGCGCGGCCAGCGGGGGCTTCGGCTCGGGCGAGCCGGTCAGCGCGTAGGCGGCGACGGCGGCCGCCGCCACGGCGACCGCGGCGGCGATGCCGGCCTTGGCCGCCATGCCCAGGCCCTCGCCCGCCGCCGCGGCGCCACCGCTCCCGCCGGCCGCGCCACCCGCGGATCCGGCCGCGGCGCCTGCCGTCGCCCCGGAGGTCCCGCCGGCCGCGCCGCCCGCGGCGGCCGCCGCCGTCCCCGCGGCCGCGCCGCCGACCGCCGCCGCACCGCCCACGGCGGCAGCGGCGGCGCTGAAGCCGCCCACCCCCACCCAGACCAGGACGCCGCCGGGCAGCAGCGCCCGCAGGCTGTGGTTGATCTCGGACAGCTCCAGGCAGGCGGCCGTGCACCGGTCGCACTCCCGCAGGTGCCGGCCGACCTCCGCGGACGCCCGCTTGCGCAGCGAGCCGCGCGCGTAGGCGCCGAGCCGGTTGGCGTACGCCTCGCAGGCCCGGGCCTGGCTGCCCGAGACATGGGCCTGGAGGAAGGCCGCGGCCAGCCGGTCGCGGGCCCGGTGCGCCTGGACGGCGGTGGCGTTGGCGGTCTTGCCGAGCATCACCGCGACGGTCTTGGGGGACTCCCGTTCGACCTCGGTGTGCCAGAGCACCATCCGGTCGTCCTCGGGCAGTTCGGCGTAGGCCTGCATCACCATGCGCTGGTCGGCCAGCGCCATCGCCCAGGCGTCGGCCCCCGGGTCGGCCAGGTCCAGGTCGACGGTGGCGGCCGAGGTCTGCGCGAACGTGCTGAAGTCGTCGACGAGTTGCTCGCGCCGCTCACTGCGGGTCCAGGCCGCGGCGACGTTGCGGACGGCGGTCAGCAGATAGGCGCGGACGGCGAACTCCGGGCCCTTGCCCGCCCGCAGCGCCTGCAGCGTGCGGGCGAACACCTCGCCGGCCAGGTCCTCGGCGGTGAAGCTGTCCCGGCAGCAGGTCCGCGCGTAGCGGCGCACCGAGTCGGCGTGCCGGCGGTAGATCTCCTCGTACGCGGCGTCGTCGCCGGCCCGCACCCGGGCGGTCAACTCGGCGTCGGAGGCCGGGCGCTCGCCGTCGACCGGGTCGGCGGGGGCCGGTACGGTCGGCCGGGCGCGGGAGCCGTCGTCGACGAAGGCCTCCGGGGCCACGCCGCCGCGGCCGGCCGGTGCCTGGCCGGGGACGCGGGTCTGCGGGTACGCGTCGGAGGCGGAGAGGGTCTCGCGGCTGGGCATCCCGGCCTGGTCAGGCACCTGCCCCGACGCGCTCGGCACCGCGCCGGGCGCCTGCCCCGGCCCGTGCCCGGCCCTGCCGGGGCCCCCGTCCGCGCCACCCGTCCCGCCGTTCGGTCCGCCCGGGCCGGAGCGGCCGAAGTCGAGGCCGTAGCCGTAGTCGTTCTGTTCCTCGGCGCTCACAACGGACCCCAGATTCCACGACAGCCCCCGTAGTGCGGCAGAGCACACGGGAGTGCGTGAGCGCACGGTTCCCCGCTGTACGGCGCCGAGGGCGCGCGAACGGCGCGCATCGGGACATTGGCTCCAACCACGGGCAAAGGATGGCATAGCGCAGAGTTGGGCGGTAGCCGGACCGCCGCGACCCACTCTTCCGAGGGGCCGTCGAGGATGTGTTCGCCCCGTCCGGTGCACCGGCGCGGCGGCGGCCGCCCCCGGCGCGCGGCCGAGCCGCTCACGCCGGGTTGATCCTCAACTCCCCTGCCCTCCGGGGCCCGCGGTCACCAGAGCGGTGGGATCAGCGCGCCCGGAGCCCGTCCAGCAGGATCCGCAGCAGCCGGTCGGCCGGTCCTTCGACGGGTTGACCGCCCGTCTGCTGACCGCCCGCCGCCGGGAACGCGCCGCCGAACGCGGCCGACACGGGCGCCGTGTACGGGTCCGCCCCCGGTACGCCGCGCGAGGCGTGCACCGGAACCGAGGCGGTCAGCACCAGCACCACGTCCGCGACCGTCACCCCCGGCCGCAGCTCCCCGGCCGCGCCCGCGCGCGCCACCAGGGCGGCGAGCAGTTGCAGCAACTGCCGCGGGTCCGCGTCGGCCGCGGGCTCTCCGCCGCCCTCCGGCAGCCCGCCGTGCCGCGGCTCGAACCGGTTGCCGAGCAGGGCGCCCGCGCCGGCCGGATCCCCCGAGCGCTGCTCGGGCACCCTGCCCAGCTCCTCCGCGTACCGGAAGGCCTCCGGCGGCAGCAGCCGCCCGGCCCCCGTACCCACCGCCCGCGCCAGGTAGCCGGCCAGCGACTCCCAGGCACCGCCGCCGCCGTACAGCGACTCCCGCGCCTGCGCGGTCAGCCACGCCACCTCCTCGGCGGCGATCCGCTGGACCAGCACCTCCTTGCTCGGGAAGCGCCGGTACACCGTGCCCACCCCGACCCCGGCCCGGCGCGCGACCTCCTCCATCGGCGCGCCGTAGCCGAACTCGCCGAACACCTCGCGGGCCGCACGCAGCACGCTCTCCAGGTTCCGCCGGGCGTCCACCCGCAGCCGGGCACCGGACACCGGTCCGCCACCGCCCTGCGGCGGTTCGGCCGGGTAGTGGACCGCCGCGTACGCCACCGCGGCCTGCGGTGGCAGGTCCGCGGGGCTGCGCTGCTCCGGCACCACGCCCTGGCCGACGCGCGGTACCGCCGCCCGGCCCAACAGTCGCTCCTGCTCCATCATCCCAACTCTCCCCCGCAGGTGCCCGATCCCGGACCCTGCCGTCGCCCGCCCCTGCACCCCCCGGTGCAGCTCCGCCTGTCAGAAATGACCCGATGACCCATCGCTCGTAGTCGGTTGTGACGCAAGCCGCGTCCGGGTGACGCCAGACCGCACGCGCACGGCGACCGCGCACGCAAGGCCATGCGGACTCCGCTCCGACCGGTGCCACCGGGCCGGGACCGCACATCCGGCCCGGCGCGTCGGCACCCCACGGGGCCTCGTCCGGGAACTACCCTTCCCCGGAACACCGTCCCGCAGTCGGGTTTACGCGCCAACACTGGAACTGGCCGTAATGGCCGCTCCACGGTGCGTCGCCGCCAGTTGTCATGGCGATGGCCGCCCCGATGCACAATCCGACCATAGTTCACGGCCGTTCGAAGCCGAAAGTGCGTCAGAAACTCACCCAGGCAGCACATCTGGCACCACGGGGCAACTCCCGCCCCAACCGACCCGGCACGGACTGTGGACAAGAGGCCCTCCGACGGTCCTTCATTGAGGGCGTGGTGGGGGGCACCCCCGGCCGAGAGCCGGGGACAGGTCGCATCGGCAGGAGGTTCGCCATCAGAATTCTGATCGTCGGCGGCGGCTGCGCCGGGATGTCCACCGCGCTGCACCTCCAGCGCGGCCTGCGCGAACGGCTGCGCCGGGGCGAGGCGGAGATCACCGTGGTCGAACCGCAGTCCTACTTGACGTACCACCCCTTGCTCGCCGAGGTCGCGGCCGGCTCGATCGACCCCCGCCACGTGGTCGTCCCGCTGCGGCGGGCCCTGCCGGACTGCCGGGTGCTCACCGCCCGGATCACCCGGATCGAGCACGGCACCCGCCGCGCCTGGGCCGACGCCGCCGCCCGCGGGGAACCGCCGGCCCCGGTCGAGCTCGACTACGACGTCCTGGTGGTGGCCCCCGGCTCGGTCTCCCGGACGGCGCCGGTGCCCGGGCTGGCCGAGCACGGGCTGGGGTTCTCCACCGTCGGCGAGGCGGTGAGCCTGCGCAACCACGTCCTGGAACAGCTCGACCTGGCCTCCGCGACCCGTGACCCGGCCCTGCGCCAGGCCGCGCTCACCTTCGTCTTCGTCGGCGCGGGCTACGCCGGCGTCGGCGCGCTCGCCGAACTGGAGGACATGGCGCGCACCGCCGTCCGCGGCTACCACAACATCAGCCCCGGGGACCTGCGCTGGGTCCTGGTCGAGGCCACCGACCGGATCCTCGCCGAGGAGTCGCCCGAGCTGGCCGCGCACACGCTGGCCGAACTGCGCGAGCGCAGCGTCGACGTCCGCCTGGGCACCAGGCTGGAGTCGGCCGCCGACCGGGTGATGGCGCTCTCCGACGGCAGCCGGTTCGCCGCCCGGACCCTGGTCTGGACGGCCGGGGTGCGCCCGTCCCCGCTGCTGCGCGACACCGACCTGCCGCTGGACACCGCCGGCCGGATCCGCTGTCTGGCCACCCTCCAGGCGGTCGGCCCGGACGGGCGGGCGCTGCCCGGGGTCTGGGCCGCCGGGGACTGCGCCGCCGTTCCCGACCCGCACGCCGACGGGGCGCCCTGCGCGCCCAACGCCCAGCACGCCTTCGCCCAGGCCGAGCTGCTCGCCGCCAACGTGCTCGTCGCCTTGGAGGGCGGCCCGCGCGCCGAGGGCATCGTCGAGTACCGGCCGGACCGCGCGGCCTGCTCGACCTCGCTGGGCCTGGGCCGCGCGGTCGCCCACACCGGCCGGGGCGGCCGGCTCACCGGCCGTCGCGCCTGGTGGCTGCACCGGGCCCGGCACCTGCGCCGGCTGCCGAGCGCGGACCGGCGGGTGCGGGTGCTGATGGACTGGGTGCTCGGCGGGCTGTTCTCCCGGGAGGTGGTCTCGCTCGGGACGGTGGAGCACCCGCGTTCGGAGTTCGAGGCCGGCTTCGGCAAGGGCGGCGCCGACGACCGGCCGACCTGAGGGCGGCGCCGGCGGCCGGCTGTGACCGACAAGACGGCCGCGCCCAGCGCGCGCGACTTCCGGAATCGGGCCTCCGCCTGACAGGATCGGCCCGACCGAGTCATTACCCGGTGTGGCAGTCTGCACACAAAAAGTGATGATATGCCTGGTAAACGAGGAAGCGGCCGTCGTTTGAACCTCATGCGCTGGAGCGCCCGGCTCACCGGAGCCCCGTGGCGGACCGCCCCGCCCGCCGGGCGCGGCACCGACCAGGGCACGCCGTCCGGCGACGGCGTGGTCGTCCCCAGCCCCCGCGACCCCACCAGCCTCGTCAGTCCCACCGAGGTGCTCGACCCGCAGCGGCCCCAGGACCTGCGCGAGGTGCTGAACCGCATCCCCGCCCCGGTCGCCGTCACCTACGGCCCGCTGCACCAGCTCGGCTACGCCAACCGCGCCTACCGCGAACTCTTCGGCGACCGGCCCACCGGCCTGCCCGCCTGCGAGGCACTGCCCGAGCTCGGCACCATGGGCGTCCTGCCGCTGATGGACCAGGTCATCCGCGGCGGCAGCCCGCGCAGCGTCAAGGCCCGCTGCATCCTCGGGCTCACCGGCAACCGCTACTACAACGTCTCCTGCGTCCCCCTCAGCCGGCACGAGAGCCGGACCGAGAGCAGGGTGGACGGCCGGCGCGAGAACAGGGCCGAGGGCCGGACCGAGGTGGCGGAGGGCGAGGAGCCGAGGGACGCACTGCCCGCCGGCGTCCTCATCTTCGCCGCCGAGGTCACCGACCAGGTGCTCGCCGCCACCCGGCTGCGCGAGGCCGAACGCCGCCAGCGCGAGGCCGCCGTCACCCTCCAGCGGAGCCTGCTCCCCCAGAAGCTCGACCAGCCCGCCGACCTCCGGGTCGCCGCCACCTACCAGCCCGGTGGCGCGGAGGCCGCGGTCGGCGGTGACTGGTACGACGTCATCGCCATCGACGGCGGCCGCACCGCGCTGGTCATCGGCGACGTGATGGGGCGCGGCCTGCGAGCCGCCGCCGTGATGGGCCAGCTCCGCACCGCCGTCCGCGCCTACGCCCGGCTCGACCTGCCGCCGCACGAGGTGATGCGCCTGCTCGACGGCCTCGCGATGGAGATCGACGCCAACCAGATCGCCACCTGCACCTACGCGGTCTGGGACCCAGAGCGCCACGCCCTCACCTATGCCTCCGCGGGACACCTGCCGATGCTGCTCCGCTGCCCCGACGGCACCATCCTGCGCAGCGAGGAGCAGAACGGCCCGCCCCTGGGCACCGGCGGCGGCGTCCACCTCTCCCACACCCTGCGGCTGCTCCCCGGCACCATCGGCGTCCTCTATACGGACGGTCTGGTGGAGCGCCGGGACGAGGACATCGACCAGGGCCTCGACCTGCTCGCCCGGACGCTCGCCGGGGCCGCCGGCGCTCCCGAGGTGATCTGCGCCCGGCTGCTCCGGGCCATGGGCGTCAGTTCGGACCACGACGACGACGTCGCCATCCTGGCCTTCCAGCTGCCGGCCGAGGAGACCCTGCCCGCCCTCCCGGAGCTGGGAGCGGCGCTTGACTCGACCCCCTGACAGGTCTAGTGTTCTTCGAGCTGCCTGGCTGGGAGCACCGGACACGTATCAACGCGGACGGTCCCGAGGCGGCCAATCCCTGGAAACACCATTTCGGCTCGGTCTGGGCTGTGCGCTGTCATATTGACGGTGTCGCTCATGCCTTATTCGTCATGCCTGTTTATATGGATTGCGGCCGGATTCGCCTTTCGGGGCGGGGATCGGCTAGAGTTTGAAACGTCGGACAGGGCGTCAAGCCCGGGAAGACACCAGCGAGTTGGATGAACGAAGCGCCGGAAACGGAGCGGAAAACATCTGGTAAGCTGGAAACACGAAAGAACGAAGCGCCCGGAGGGCCCGCTGGAAGGCGGTCCGAAGGAAGTGTCCGTTCCTTGAGAACTCAACAGCG